>JANOEM010000788.1:0-4259 GCA_031413195.1 Actinomycetes bacterium | reverse complement strand
AGGTCTCATGGGCGCGATGATTTGTGGTGTCAATGTCCCGGCGGGGCGGGATCGGCTCGATCACGGCCTGGGCGCGGGTGATCGCCATGTCGGTAAGCCGACTGAACTGGTCGAGTTCAGAGTCGGTCGGCCCGATCACGTCGGATGGGAGTTCGTCCTGTGGCGAAGAACGCGGAGTTCGTCCAGCTGCGCCCACCCGGTGCGGTTGACAAGCTGAACCCCGAAGGCGTACTCGACCACCGCGCCGTGTGCGCCAGGGCGGTTCGCGCAGGGGAGCCCACGAGCCGCAGCGACGGCCGTGATCGCGAGTCGGGCTGCGGACAACGCTTGAGTCGAGTGGTCGACTACCAGGCGTTTCGTGGAGCGGATGACGGGAATCGAACCCGCGTATTCAGCTTGGGAAGCGAAGCATGGCTGATGATGATGTAGACCCATACGCTGGGCAAACGCCTGCTGACCAGCGCACTCACAAGGAGCGGCTCGAGCGGCAGCTGTCCGTGCGTGACCGCTGTTGTCGGCTGTGTGTGGCACGCCTGTGGCACGACCCCGGGCTCTACTGGAGAGCAATCAGTCCGCGATATGGTCGCGTCGCACCTGTTCGATCAGCTCAAGGGCGAGTTCGCCGACGGAGCGGTGGTCGAGCGCGGCACCGGCGTTGAACGCTGCGGTGTACGCGGACTCACCCATGAGCTCTGGCAGCGCCAGGATTTCGGGTGGGAAAGAGAGCCCCCAGGTGCCGGCACCGTAGATACGGGCGGCACCGTCGTGGTAGCCGAGCCGGGCAAGCCAGAAAGCGACTTGCTGAATTCCACCTGTGGTGTAGGTGCTGCCCATTCTGGTCGCCCAGGCGTTCACGGTGTGGGTGAACCCTGCGATTGCCGCTTCGATGTCATCGGTTCGAGAGATCAACCCGAGCTGAAAATTGCGGCACGACTCCTCGAGCGATCGAGATCCGGTGTCGGCGTCGATCGCTTGCTGGTACAGGGCGATCGCTGCGGACGCATCGCGGTCCGCGACCAGCATCGCTTGCAGCCACAGGCCGCCTGCACGCATCGTCGGCATCGGCGACGCCTTGAGTTGTGTGATCGCTTCGTCGCTCTCGCTCTCGGGCACGGCAACACCGGCCCAGTGCGCCATGGCGTGGAGCCAGAGCAGCGTGACTCTTGCGGGCTGGTCGGCGGGATGTTCCGCACCGGTGCGAAGCACGCTCAACGCCTGCTCGGCGTCGCCGCGCAAGAAGAGTGCCACTGCGGTCGGGTAGTAGGCGAAGATGTCGAAGTCGTAGCGGTCGTCGTCGTTGAGTGCGGTGGCTTCGAACCCGTAGCTGACGGCATCGTCGTGGCGATCGAGACCGGTGGCTACGTCGCAGGCCGCGGCGTGGAGGCGCGGCAGCAGGCGGTGGTCGTGTGCGCGGGCGAGGTCGAGGGCGGCTTCGGGCCAGTCGTTCGGTTCGGTCCGCATCCGGTTGTGGGCGATCAGGGGGGTGTTTGCCGCGATGCGCACTGCGGCGTCGGTGAGTTCTCGTGACAGCGCCCACTGGAACGCTGCCGCCACGTTGGTGATCTCGGTGTCCACCCACTTGTAGGCGAGGCGCTCCTGCTCGGTCGGCCACCGCTCGAGCGCGATGTCGGATTGTGCGGCGAACAGCACGGCGTGACGATCCCGGATGGTGTCGCTGGTGCCGGCGGCGGCGAGGGCCTCTTCGGCGAACTGGCGGATTGTTTCCAACATGCCGTAGCGCACCTCACCATCGGTGCGCTCCACCAGAAGCAACGACTTGCGCACGAGTGAGTCCACGATGTCGAGGACGTCGAACTCGTCGAGGCCGGTGATGAACGTGGCGGCATCGAGGCTGAACCCGCCGACGAACACCGACACCTGCTGCAACACGCTCTGGTCGACGGAGTCCAACAGGTCATAGGACCACTGCACCGCATGCCGCAACGTCTGATGCCGCTCGATCGAACGACGCGACCCGGTGAGGAGCCGAAAGCGTTCATCGAGCCGGTCACGAATCTGGGTCGGGCTCATCGACCTCACCCGCGCTGCAGCCAACTCGATCGCCAACGGGATCCCATCCAACCGGTCGCAGATCTCACCGATCACCGCAACGTCGGCATCATCGGGTCGGAAGCCGGCCTCGACCTGGGCCGAACGCTCGAGGAACAACTCGACCGCCGCGGAATCACTGAGTGATGGCACCCGCCACACCCACTCAGCACCAATCCCGAGCGACTCGCGGCTCGTCACCAACACCGACACTGTCGGGCAGTCCGCGAGGGCTTCGACCAGAGCGGCGACCTCGTCGAGGACGTGTTCACCGTTGTCGATCACCAACAACACCTCACGGCCCCGCAGCCCGTCGACCACGATCTGGCGCCACGTACGCCCCGGCTGGGGTTGCAGCATGAACACCGCTGCCATCGCCGCATCGACACCATCACCATCAGTCACCGACGCCAACTCGACCAACCACACCCCGTCACGGAACCGTGAAGTTGTCATCGCGGCGGATTGCAGGGCGAGGCGGGTCTTTCCGACCCCACCCACCCCAATCAACGTCACCACCGAATGCTCACCAACGGCGTCGGCGATGGTCTCGACGGCGTCGCCGCGGCCTACGAAACTGGTCGACTGCACCGGCAAGTTCCCGGGCACTACATCCAAGGTCCGTAACGGTGGGAACTCGATCCGTAACCCCTCGGCACGAACCTGAAGCAACTGCACCGGTCCCGACAGATCCCGCAAGCTCCGCAACCCGAGATCGAATACTTCGACGTCGCGAACCAAACTCGCCGTCGACGCGGCGAGCAGGATCTGGCCACCATGACCCGCAGCCATCACGCGCGCAGCGGTATTCAGTGTCGGACCGAAATAGTCGTCGCCGCGTAACTCGGCCTCACCCGACGCGATCCCCATCCGCACCGGCAACCCCAACCCCCGTTGCGCATCGGCTGCGGCAGCGACCGCCGCTTGCGCAGACTGAAACGCGGCGCACACCCCATCACCGGTGTGCTTGAACAACCAACCACCGTGTGACTCGATCGCAACGCGCAACGCTTCGTCATGGGCCGCGAGCTGGACACGCATCGCGTCGGAGTCGGTTTCCCAGCGTTTCGTGGAGCCCTCGATGTCGGTGAAGAGAAACGTCACCGTCCCCGACGGCCTCACCCCAGGCGCATCCATCCCTGGATCCTCCCACACCTCCGGGCGACCCTCCACCGGATCACCCAAGGCAGAGTCGTCACCTGAGCCGGCATCGGCACCCTTCACTTCTACGTCACTGCGGCGCCGCATGGTTCCGGTTGTCATTTGGTGCTGCGGTCGATCTCGAAGTCGATGTCCAACCGTCGGATCCGGCGCTTGTCGACGGCGTAGATGAACGGTCCTGGATCGGCCATGCAGGCTGCTTCGATGCGGTCCAGATTGTCGAGAAAGCGGTCAGCCATCTCGCGGCCTCCAAGACTCTGGTTCGACAAGCAGAAGCAACGAACCCTGTGTTCCATCACCGCAGCGCGTTCGGCCGGGCGGAGACGGATCTTCTCGTCTTTCATGAACACCACGAGTCCGGCTCGGCCAGCATGTTCGAGCCAGGTCTCGTCGGCGATGCCTTCGTCATCGGGGATTCCGTAGTGTTCGGCGAGAGTGATCAGCCTCAGGCCAGCGTGCCGCAAGAGGTGCGGCACCTTGATCCGTCCGAGGCTTCGGTCGAGGAAGAGGTCAGGCAGCCTGTCGGGATGCGACACGCACCACGTCTTCCAGTTGTGCTGCGGGCACCCCGTACTCCTCGACGAGCTCGTCGAGTGTGTCGCCGGCCCAGAACCGCTGCAGCACGTCGCTCACTTTGGCGCCACCTCGCGAGAAGATCGGTGCACCGAAGGCGCGAGTGGGATCGGCCACGACCTCTGCGATCGAATATGTCGGCACGTGAATGAGTTGGGCGTAGCCGTTCGGTCCGTACTCGATCCGCCGGAGGTACTCCTCGATGACGTCCGCGAAGACTCGCTGCCCGTTCCGGACGACGACAAGGTGCCGAGTGGCTGCTGCCGATTCACCGTGCTGCTGACCGAAGTCGAAGAGCAACTCGGCGCCGTCCGTGAACAGCTTCTTCGAGGCGAGCGCATGGTCCACGCCCATCTCGTGCTGCAGAGCTTCGAGCGCCGGGCGAATCCGTTGCATTGGCACACCACTGCGGCGCACCGCAGCGAGTACGAGCGCTTCAGCGAGACCGACGAAGGGGATCGAGGGAGCCATATGTT
>JANOEM010000787.1:0-2339 GCA_031413195.1 Actinomycetes bacterium | reverse complement strand
CTCCACCGGAGATGCCGGTCCCCACGAACTCCAAACCTCGCGCGTGCGCTGCCTTCTCGCGACGGATCGTGTCCGTGAAGAGCGAGTTCCCTCCGTCGACGATGATGTCGCCGGGTTCGAACGCGTCGGAGAGTTGATCGATGACGGCCTCGGTCGCCGGCCCTGCCTGCACCATGATGATCGCCGTCCGCGGTCTCGTGAGACTGGCCGCAAACTCCTCGATCGAGGTCGAGGTCACGAACCCCGCTTCGGGATGCTGCGCCTACAGGGTCTCGGTGCGTTCGGGAGATCGGTTGTACACGGCCACGATGTTGCCTGCTCGGCTCGCGAGATTGCGGGCGAGGTTCGAGCCCATCACCGCCAGCCCAACGACGCCGATGTTTGCTCTCGCCGTGGCTTGAGTCGTGTCCGTCATGGTTCCTCCGAGGTCAACACCCAAACGTACTTCACTGCTACGTTCGGGCGATGCAGAACATGTCGATCAACCTGCTTGGCCGGGCGCTCGGCGCGTAAGTGCGTGGTGTCGATCTCAACACGATCACCGACGACGACGTTGCCCAGATCCGCCAACACCTGCTCGACCATCTGGTCTTGTTCTTCCCGCAGCAACAGTTGACCTGGGACAGCCACGTTGCGTTGGGGAGGATGTTCGGCGAACTCGAGGTTCACCCGCATCTGCCGAGCCCGACAGGTGGCCCGCGCGAGATCGTCGAACTGAAAGCGAGCGCCGGCGGGGTGGCCGACGAGTGGCACACGGACGTCACGTTCCTGGCGAACCCCTCGGTGATGTCGATCATGCACATGGTCGAATGCCCGGACATCGGCGGTGACACGATGTGGGCGAACCAGAATCTGGCCTTCGACGAACTGAGCGCCCCGATGCAGGATCTCGTCGCGGGTCTGACCGCCATGCACGACGCTTCACCGCACGGCAAGCCGGAGGTGAAGGCCATTCACCCGGTCGTGCGCACTCACCCCGAGACCGGCCGCCGATCGTTGATGGTCAACGAGCACTTCACCCGACGCATCGTCGAGATGAGCTTCGCCGAGAGCAACGCGTTACTGGCCTACCTGTGCGACTGGTCGACCCAAGAGCGTTTCACCGTCCGATATCGATGGACGCCGGGCACCATCGCGATCTGGGACAATCGCTGCACCCAACACTTCGTCGTGCACGACTTCGAAGGCGAGCGCATCATCCAGCGCGTGACAGTGCTCGGCGACGCCCCGTTCGGAGAGCCTGCCCGTTGGGATCCTTTCGTCAACGCTCGTCACGGCGCGGCGTCTGTCCACGACCTGCCATTGACTCGGTTCCTCCGCGCCGGACAGCCGGGTTAGCCGAAAACAGTTCCGATCACCGGCATCGCATCCTCGATCGACAAGATCGGCGTGATCTCGGTGTCCATCCACTGCTGGTATCGCAAGGTCGCCTCGTATCCAGCGACCATCGAGTCGTTCTCCGAGATGATGAAACCGCCGCGGCCATCGGCAAGAACGTAATGTGCAATCTCGCCTTCTCCGGGTCCTTGCTCGGCAAAAACCCCAAGCAAAGCCTTGACCG
This sequence comes from Actinomycetes bacterium, assembly GCA_031413195.1. Taxonomy (GTDB): domain Bacteria; phylum Actinomycetota; class Acidimicrobiia; order Acidimicrobiales; family Ilumatobacteraceae; genus WLMZ01. Next base: position 778 of record JANOEM010000787.1, on the reverse strand, counting down.
AATCGGGCGACTGGTCGCCCTTGAATGTGTACTTGGTTACAAAGAGCATCGAAGCACTTCCTTCTTGAGTAAGCGAAACCAAAACCTAACTCAGAACTCGTTGCGCCTTTGACGGCGACCTCGCGCTCTCAGCCGAGGGGGTCGAGCGAGCTGAGTCGAATCTCGTAATCCTCCGCGTAGTGGACCACCCCGAACGACGTCACGTTCGTCGTTCGGTTCGACGCCGACTGAACCAGCAACAGGTCCGTTCCGACCTTGTACCAACTGTCGGTTGCCTGGCGATCGTTCTCGCGTCGGTTGTCGATCGTCACCTGGACGTGCAGGGCCGGTACGGCCGTCCCGCCGACGTTGACCTGTTCGATCCCGATGACCGTACCGACCCGCACGTCGCTGCTTTCTCCCTGAAGACAGGTGTTGACCCAAATCGTCCCATCGGGGGCCTGCACAGGTCTGGCGTCACCGTCGCACACGTATGTGTCGGTTTGACCGACGTCGAAGAACTCGTCGTAGTTGATCCGGGCCACCTCGGCCACGCCGTTGCCGACGACACAACGCTGCCATTGCTCCGAACGCTCCTCGGCTATATCCCAGCGCTGCATCACTCCGCAGCCGGCGGGAGTCACGGTGATCGTGGTCGTCGCAGGGTAGTCGTGATGCACACCGCCGACGGCATCGACGGAATCGCTGCCGGTTGTTGAATACACGTACACGCCGGGCGTGGGCAGCACTGCGATCGCCGCCTCCGGTGCGATCACCGTTGTCGTTGGATCGGTTGTCG
>JANOEM010000786.1:0-11248 GCA_031413195.1 Actinomycetes bacterium | reverse complement strand
CGTCGTACAGAGTGCGCATCGTGGTTGCCAGCAGCTTGACCCGGATCTGCAGCGCTGCCGCCCACGTCGCCGGGTCCAGCCCGGCGATATCGACCTGGTCGAGCGCAGGCAACCAGTAAACACCGGTGATCGGACCGGCTTCGCGCCATCCCGACACCGTCGTCTCCCATTCCTCACGGCTCGGTGTGCCCTCTGCGAGCAGGACCTCGACCCCCATCCCGGCGAGTATCTGACCGAGGGCGCCGGACACGCCACCGGTGTCGGGGAACACCACCACGCGGGAGCCGGCGCCGAGGGATACAAGGGTCGGTTCACAGATGTCGAGTGCTGGCCGAACGACAGCCACCGGCACCCGACGCGGGAAATTGGCGCGATCAGACTGCCCGTCGCCTGTCCCGTCGTCCCTGGCTTCCGGCACAGCGACGGCCGCTGCCGTGGTCGTGTTGGCCGTGGTGGCCGTGGCGAGTCCGGGGGCGCGATCGCGGACGAAGCCGATCACGTGGTTCAGCGTCGGGTACTCGCGCAGTTTGAGCGTGTCGTCGCGTTCGATCCCGTATTTCTCGCGGACGGCTGCGAACAGTTCGGCCTGTTTGACGGTGTCGACACCGAGGTCGGCTTCCAGATCCAGATCGAGATCCAACATCTCCGGCGGGTATCCGGTTTGTTCGGCGACCAAGGCCAAGATCGCCTCGGCTACACCATCGCTGGCTGGGTCGAGATCACTTGCCGCGCGGACTACTGGTACTGCGACGGCCGGTGCGGGTTCGGCTGCCGGGGCGGCGAGTGCGGGGGCGCGATCGCGGACGAAGCCGATCACGTGGTTCAGCGTCGGGTACTCGCGCAGTTTGAGCGTGTCGTCGCGTTCGATCCCGTATTTCTCGCGGACGGCTGCGAACAGTTCGGCCTGTTTGACGGTGTCGACTCCGAGGTCGGCTTCCAGATCCAGGTCGAGATCCAACATCTCCGGCGGGTATCCGGTTTGTTCGGCGACCAAGGCCAAGATCGCCTCGGCTACACCATCGCTGGCTGGGTCGAGATCACTTGCCGCGCCGACTACTGGTACTGCGACGGCCGGTGTCGCGACTGCCACCGGCGCTGCGACGGCTGGTGTCGCGACTGCCGCTGGAATTGCTGGCGCCGCCGCGTGAATCACTGGCTTCGCGGCTTCGGTGCCGGCAGTGATCGGGCCGACATCGACGACTCGCAGCGTGCGCTGAACAACCTCCAATTGCGGCGAAGCCTGGCCGGTGATCCTGCGTAACCAGGCCTCCCAGATGCCCTGATCGACGATTCGATATTTGAACCCGAGCTCCTCTGGAGCGCGGTGGCGACCGTCGGGGACGGGCGTCCATCGCAGGAGCGTCATGCTGATCTGCGACCCGAATCCGGCGGCGAGCCGAAGCGCGAAACGCACCGGGTAGGCGCCACCGTGGGAGAGGTTGAGTGAGCCGAGATCCGGGTCGACCTGCTGGAAGTTCGGCACAGGGGGAACGATCCCGGTTTCGAGCACCTTGATCGCGACCACGTCCTCCAATCCCACCCCCATCGGGTGCCCGGTGAGTCCCTTGGTGTTGGCGATCACGATCTGGTCGGCCGCCTCGCCGAACACCTGACGCAAGGCGTGGATCTCGGCAGCAGCGCTGCCGCCACGTGCCGGGGTGTAGGTCTCGTGTGACACGAAGACCATCTCGGGCGCGATCGCGGCGCGGTCGACCCCGTGTGCCTCGGCCTGGCGGACCACCGCCTCCATCACACCACTGATGTGTTCGAGGTCGAGCCGCGTGCCGTGGAAGGCACTATTGGCGGTGACCGCTCCGAGCACCTCGCAGATCGGCCGGACACCTCGCTCGAGCGCTGCTTTTGCGCTCTCGACGACGATCGCGGCGGCACCCATCCCGAGGATCATCCCGTGACGACGCTTGTCGAACGGAAGAGCAGCTTCGGTGACGTCTTCGTCGGTCGCCGCTGCGCCGGTTGCGAGGAATCCTGCACCGAGCCAGCCGAGCAGGTGGTCACTCGTCGCATCGTCAGCGGCGATCACGACCACCCGACGGCAACGGCCGGCGCGAATCCAGTCCTCGGCGATGGCAACCGCCTGGGTGGTGCTCGCGCATGCTGAGTTCACCTGGGTGTTCGGCCCGCGCGCACCGATCAGTTCGGCGAACTGCGAGTGGCCCATCGACAGGATCCGGAAGAGGAACCTGCGGTCGAACAGGTACGGATGCAGTTCGAGTTCGCGGTCCACGTCGTGGATGCGACGGTCGATCTCTGGTAGCGCTGCGCTCGCAGCGTCGGCCTCGGCCACCCTGGCCCGCACGGCCTGGAGTTCGGCGAGCTCGACGCGTCGCGCCCTGTCCTGCTCGTAACGGGTGACCTCGTCGGTGAGTTCGTCGAGACCAGGGAACGCGCTGGCGAAGATGACACCGGTGTCGTCGCGCAGGGCATCCGGCAGCCCCCACCGATCCGGGAGCTGGCTGCCGATGTGAGTGGTCTTGTACCGCTGCACCAACGGGATGCCGGCGTCGCGAAGTGCCTCGAGACCGGCGGCAATCGCAAGTTGCGTTGTGCGACCGAGCGCAGCGATGCGTTCGGATCCGATCCCGAACTCGGTGCCGAGGTCGAACGAGCCTGCTCTCGCGGCGAGCTTGATGACGTCGGCGACGCTGTCGATCGTCTCGAAGCTTGCACCCCCGGTGTCACTCTTTTTCACGCGCACGATGTGCTTGTCGAGGATCTCGTTGCGGAAACGGCCAGGGATCACGTCGATCAACTGCTCGCCGTGGAGCAGGCGGGCGAGATTCTCGTCGTCGAAGATCCGCTGCGTCCCCGGGGTGCCGAGAGCCGCCCCGGCCACCACGACCGGAGCAAGGTCAGCGGACGCGACCCCACCCTCACCCATCAGCGAACGGGCCTTGTCCATGAAGTCGGCGAAGAGTGTTCCGAGTTCGGTTTGCACAACGTTGTTTCCTCTCGTGCCTGCGGGTGTGACAGCAGCGGGTGTGACAGCAGCCGGTGTGACAGCAGCCGGTGTGACAGCGCGCCCGGCGCCGTGGCCCGCTGCGTACAAGCCGCACAGGGCCTGGTTGAACGCTGTGTCATCGGTCAGCTTCGGGTGGTTGGTGAACAAGACGGTGACATCGTTTTCGCCGAGAACATCCGACGCGAACCCGTGGAGTGCCCGCTTGGGTCCGGTCTCGACGAAGACCCGCGCGCCTGCTTCGTACAATGCGCGCAAACCGCGCACGAACTGCACCGGCGAGGCGACCTGGCGGGCGAGGAGGTCAAGCATCTCGTCGGTGACCCCCGGTCCCATCGGGTACAGCTCACCGGTCACGTTCGACACGATCGGTAGCGCTGGTGACTGCACCCCCAGCCGTTCGAGAGTGCGCCGCAGGGGCTCACTCGCGCCAGCCACGATGCTCGTGTGGAATGCGTGGCTCACAGGCAGCACGGCAGTCACCCAACCGCGCTCGCTGCACGCTGCCAGTGCGGTCTCCACTGCCGCCGTCGCGCCGCCGATCACCGACTGCGCATAGGAGTTGACGTTGGCGAGCACGACGTTGCCCTCGATGCCGTCGACGAGATCCTGAACCTCGCTGGTGGGAGCGAACACCGCTGCCATCAGGCCTTTGTCATCGACAGAGATCTGGGCCATCTCCCGTCCGCGGGCGCTGACCGCCTCCAGCGCGGCGTCGAAGGTCAGCGCGCCGGCGGCGACGAGCGCGCCGTACTCGCCGAGGCTGTGGCCGATGACCATGTCGGGTTCGATGCCGAACGCCGACAGCAACTGGGTGAGCGCGAGGTCCGTCGCCAGAACTGCCGGCTGCGTTATCTCGGTGTTTCGCAAGTCGTCTTCGGCGGCCTCGACCGCGGCCGGGTCGTCACCGTCGACAAAGATGTAGTCGCTCAAGGGCTTACCGAGAAGTGGTGTCATGACCAGGTCCGCCGCCCCGAAGCATTTGGCGACGATCGGTTCGATGGCACGCAGACCGCCGAGCATGTTGACGTACTGCGAGCCTTGGCCGGTGTACATGAACGCGATCGGCTCAGCCGGCCCACTGCCTCGGAACACGCCTCTGCCTTTCAGGAGCTGCCATCTCGCCGGCTGCTCGAATGCAGCGAGCGCACGTGTGGCCTTGTCGGCGAGTTCGTCGGCATCGCCGTAATCGATCGCGACTCGTTCGGCTGCGCGGAGGTCGGCCTCGCTGGGCGCCTGTGGCGCGGGCGCGCGGCCGGCCAGCGCGTCGGCTTCGACGGCGCGAAGTCGGGCGATCAACTCGACCTCGGTGGTGGCACCGAGGACCAGCGCGCCGCGCAAAGGGGTCTTGGGCTCGCCGAGAGAGGGGAGAGAGGGGAGAGAGGGGATGTCAGCGCCAACGGCAAAGACCTTCGCAACGCCGAGCCCGTTCTGTCCCGGCACATGTTCTTGCATCACCACATGGAAGTTGGTTCCTCCGAACCCGAATGCACTGACACCGGCGGTTCTCACCGAACCCGGCGAAGTCGCCCAGTCCCTCAACTCGGTGTTGACCCTGAATGGCGATGCCGCCCAATCGACGTTCGGGTTGGGTTCGTTGAAGTTCAGGCTTGGCGGAAGGACCTTGTGGTGGAGCGCAAGAGCCGCCTTCAGGATTCCTGCCGCTCCAGCAGCCGCCTTGAGGTGGCCGATGTTGGACTTCGCGGAGCCGAGCGCAACCGAGCCCGGTCGGAGGTCGGCGCCTGCGAAGACCTCGCTGAGGCTCGTGACTTCGACAACATCGCCGACCCTGGTGCTGGTGCCGTGCGCCTCGACCAACCCGCACGACGCGGGCGACAGTCCGGCCGACGCCCAGGCGCGAGCCATGGAGAGTCGTTGACCCACCGGGTTGGGCGCGGTGATGCCCTTGCCCCTGCCGTCGCTGGCCCCCGCGATACCGCGCAGGACGGCATAGACCCGGTCGCCGTCACGTTCTGCGTCACCGAGTCGTTTGAGGAGGAACAGCGCAGCTCCCTCACCCATCACGAACCCGTCGGCGCCGGCGTCGAACGGGCGAGTGCCGGTGGCCGAGAGCGCACCGATCTTGCAGAACTTGACGAAGCTCGACGCACCCATGTTGCGGTCGATTCCACCGGTGACGACCGTGTCGAACTCATGCTCGACGAGACCTTCGATCGAGGCATCGATCGCGGCCATTGCCGAGGCACACGCGGCGTCGACGATGAAGTTGGGGCCGTGGAAGTCGAACAGGTTCGCGACCCTGCCTGCCATCACGTTGCCGAGTTCCCCCGGCATGGTGTCCTCGGTGATCTCGGGGTAGTCGATGCTCATCCGAACGCCGAACTCGCTGGTGATGGCTTCACGAAGATCGGCGGGCAACTGCTGGAACGAAGGCGTACCCTCGAGTTCGCGAGCGATCTCGGGCACCGCGATCCGCAACGCGGTGAGATAGTGGCGCTCACCCGCCATTGCGTTGCCGAGGATGACAGCCGTGCGATCGTGGTCGATCGGTCGGCCATGGTCTTCGAGCACGGCGCGAGTGCATGCGATGGCCCACTTCTGGCCATCGTCCATCGCGTCGCCGACCTTTGGCGGGATCGGCAGTTTCCAACCGAGCGGATCCCAGTTCCACTCGCGAACCCAGCCGCCGATCTTGGAGTAGGTCTTGTCCGGCGCCTTGGGATCCTCGTCGAAGTAGAGGGCCGGGTCCCAGCGCGCAGGAGAGACGTCGGTGATCGAGTACCGGCCTGTCGTGATGTTGTCCCAGTATCTCACCGCGTCCGGTGCATCAGGAAGGATCGCCGAGACACCCACGATTGCAACAGGCTCCATCATGAGCGTCCTTTCTCAGCCGGTTGCACTGCTGCGACCGGGTCGTCCTGGCGGCCGTCAGTCACGGCCATGTCATTCACGGCCATGTCATTCACGGCCATAGAGGGCATTTGCAACGGTGTCCATGTCCGCGATCAGTTCGCCCTGGGCACCCATGATTCGCGGCAGCCCGATCGCCGCCACCAGGCGGCTGACGTCTGCATCGTCGGATGCGCCGACGATGAGCGAGAGACCATCAATCGCGACGCGCCGGGTTACCTCGCGAGCGAACACCCGGCTGACCGCTGCAAGCGCGGGTGGGTTGAAGCGACAGTCTGCCTTGGCAGAGAGTCGGCCGTCGGCCGCTCGCGCCGCGCGCCTTGAGAGAGCGGCACTGCATTCGGTGAGCGCAACGAGTTCGCCGAGCCGCAGCAGTACGTGCTGGTTCCGAGTGAGACGCCCGATTCGCGCCTGCTCCATCAACTCTGCGAGGGCGCGATGCGCGAGTGCAGCGATGCCTGCGCCGACACCCGGGAGTCGTTGGTGGAGTGCGTCGAGTTCGACTGCCTGATCGCGGTAGTAGGAGCCACTCGACTTGAGATGCTCCTGCCACCGGTCGCGGCTGATTGTCATCTCCATGATCTCCGACGTGCCCTCGTAAATCGTGGTGATGCGCACGTCGCGCTTGATCTTTTCGACCATGTACTCGTGGGTGTAGCCGTAGCCCCCGAGGGCCTGGATTGCGGCCTCGGCTGCTGCGTTGCCTGCCTCGGTCGACACGTATTTGGCAATCGCGCCTTCGGTGTTGAGCGTGCCATCGGTGCCCTGGTCGATCCGCTCGGCTGTCTCTTCGATGTAGGCCCGCCCCGCTTCGAGACGCACCGCGTGGGGCACGATCAGCTTGTGGGTGTATCCCTGCTTTTCCGAGAGCGGCCCGCCGGCCTGGATGCGCTCCGCCGAATAGGCGATCGCACGATCGAGCGCCGCCCACCCGGCACCGAGCCCGAACGCGGCGACCATCAGGCGCGTGTAGCCGAACACCAGCTGCGCCTGCCACAGCCCCTGGCCCTCGGTCGTGCCGACCAAGCGGTCGGCGTCGACGTACACCTCGTCGAGGAACAGCGCGGCGGTGTTCGACAACCTGATTCCGTGTTTGTTCTCCGGCTTAGCCTTCTCGAATCCTTCGGAGTCGCGGTCGACGATGAACCACGTCGGCCCACCTGGTGCGTTGGCCAGGATCGTGTAGAGGTCGGCGACGCTGCCGTTGCTGATCCACTGCTTCTTGCCCGAGATGCGATAGCCGGTGACCTGGTCGCCGTCGAGCACCGGCACGGCCACGGTCTTGAGTGAGCCGAGGTCGCTGCCTGCTTCTGGTTCGGTGGCCCCGTAGGCCATCATCAACCCCTCATCGGCGATTCGGCTCATCCAGTGGTGGACCTGTTCGGGGGTCCCACCCATCAGGATCGGGTCGCTCCCGAGGAAGGTGGCGAGTACGGAGGTGGCGACGCCGAGGTCGATCCCCGCCATCTCCTCACAGATCCGGTACACATCGAACGCGTTGCCGCCCATACCGCCGTGTTCTTCGGCGATGAACAACAACTGGATGCCGAGCTCATCGCTGCACATCTTCTTGACTGCATCGGCAGGGAACTCGTCACGCTCATCGAACTCGATCAGGAGGTGATCGGGCAGTTCTCGCCGCGCGAAGTCCTTGATCGCGTGAATCGTCATCTCGAGCGTGTCGAGATCGAGACCTTCATTCATTCACATTCTCCCAGTGCTGATCGTCGACGGCGACGATCCCCGCTTCGACTTTCGCAGAAGGGGATACCGGTTCGGAACGGTCCTTTGGCCCTAATCGGGGCGGATTTCGGCACACTGGGGCCCTTGTTCGAACGATCGTCGGCCCATCGGCCGGCGGAATCAAGGAGGAGATCAATGGGCACGAACGACGGCGGAGCGGACGGCGAGGTCGGCGAACTCCGTGAGCACTATCGAATCGAACGCGAGAAGCGGCTTCGTCAGGATGGAACTGCTCAGTACCGCGAGCTGAAAGGCGACTACGAGGCGTTCGATCGCGACCCATTTGCTGATCCGGACTTTTCCCGTGATCCGCTAGTCGAACATTCCGACGTGGTCATCGTCGGTGGCGGTTTCGCCGGGATGCTTGCCGCAATCAATCTCGGCAAGCTCGGAATTCGCAATGTCCGGATCGTCGAGAAGGCCGGTGACTTCGGTGGCACCTGGTATTGGAACCGTTACCCCGGGTGCATGTGTGACGTCGAGTCGTACACGTACCTGCCGCTGCTCGAAGAGACCGGCTACACGCCGACCGAGAAGTACGCCAGCGCGGCCGAGATCTTCGGGTATTGCCAACTCCTCGCGCGCACGTTCGACCTGTACCCGCATGCGTTGTTCCAGACCGAGATCACTTCCGCAGAATGGGACGCAGCGTCGAACCGTTGGCACGTCGGGACCAGCCGCGGGGACAAGCTGACGGCCAAGTATCTGGTCACGGCAGGCGGACTGCTCCACAAGGCCAAGCTCCCCGGCATCCCCGGTATCGAGCAGTTCGAGGGCAAGGCGTTCCACACCAGTCGTTGGGACTTCGAATACACCGGTGGCAGCAACACCGAACCAATGAGCAAGCTGGCCGACAAGCGGGTCGGGATCATCGGCACCGGCGCGACCGGAGTCCAGGCAGTGCCGCAACTGGCACGGGCCGCGAAGGAGTTGTACGTGTTCCAGCGGACACCATCTGCGGTCGGCGTCCGCAACAACGGCCCCACCGACGTCGAGTGGTTCAAGGGTCTCGGCCCTGGCTGGCAGGCCGAGCGGATTGTCAACTTCACCCATTCCGTCACCGGCGTGCAGCCAGAGAAGAACCTCGTGGCTGATGGGTGGACCGAGGTGATGTGGGTCAACACTCAGAAACTTCCCCAGTCCAACGAGGAAGCTGCCGCTCTGGAACGCAGCGACTTCGAGACCATGGAGTCGTTACGACGTCGAGTCGGCGAGGTCGTCCATGACCCCGAGACAGCCGCCAAACTCAAGCCCTGGTACAGCAAGAACTGCAAGCGGGTGTGCTTCCACGACGAGTATCTCCCGGCTTTTAATCGGCCAAACGTGCACCTGGTCGATACCGATGGGCACGGCGTCGAGCGGATCACCCCCACGGCTGTCGTCGTCGCCGGAATCGAGTATCCCGTCGACTGCTTGATCTTCGCATCCGGATTCGAAGTCACCACCGATCTCCATCGCCGACTCGGATTCGATCCCGTGGGGCGTGACGGGATCGCGCTCAGCCAACGATGGGACCAGGGAGCCCGAACGTTGCACGGGGTTCTTTCCGGCGGATTCCCCAACTTGCTGATCATCAGCCTGGTGCAGGCCGGGTTCGGCACCAACTTCGTCCACTTCTTGTCGAAGTCGACCGAACACGTCGCGAGCATCATCGCGACCTGTGAGGAACGCGGCATCGAGACGATCGAAGCGAGCGACAAGGCCGAGGAGGACTGGCTGATGGTTCTGTACGGTGCTGCTGCCGGAGCTGCTCGATACAGCGTGGACTGCACGCCCAGCTACTACAACAGCGAACAGGGCTTCAAAGAAGCCAAGTCCGCTCGCAACCTCGTCTATGCAGGCAGTTTGCTCGACTACGCTGCCCATCTCGAACGCTGGCGCGAAACCGGCACGATGCCGGGGGCGTTGACGGTTGGGGTCGGCGAGCACGCGAACTGATTAGGCCGTGGCTTCGATCAGGTCGACGTCGTACAGCGCGAACTGCTGGTCGCTCGTAACGATGGCGAGTTGTTCGGACCGTGCCTGGGCGATCAACATGCGGTCGAACGGGTCGCGATGATGCAAGGGCAGCCGAGGCGCGGCAACTGCATGATCGGTCTTTACCGCGAGCATCTCGAAACCAGCCGCGATCAGTTGCGGAACGAGGTCATCTGGCAGTGCGATTTTCCCTGCCGCCTGCTTGATCCCGAGTTCCCACGCCGTCACCACCGAGACGAATACCTCGTCGGCGGCCGAAATCTTGGCGTGAGTTCGTCGCGCCAGTCGCACATCGTCGGCGAGCCACCACACAGCGACGTGACTGTCGAGGAGCAGCCTCACATCGAGTCCTTGGACGTCTCGAAGAGCGCCAACACGTCCGGGTCCGTGCCGACGATGTCATCTTCGTGGTACACGACCTGGTCTCGCCATGCACCCGAGACGCGCTGTCGACTCGGTTGGGGCCACGGGATGATCTTCGCAACCATCGTTCCGTTTCGGGCGACGATGACTTCCTCGCCCTGTTCGACCAAGCGGATCAGTTCTGAGAGCCGGCTCTTGGCCTCATGAGTGTTCACCACGGTCGTCGTCATTGGCTCAGCTTAGCTAAACTTACTCCCGTGAACAATCACAGCGGTTCGTCGTTGGTCCGCACGGAGGTCCGGTAGGCGTATTGGAGTGCGTGTAGACACGGAGTTGCCCTCCTGGGCGAGGTAGAAATCGCCCTCGATGTCCGTGAACGCGAAGGTCGCGGTCTCTTCTGGCAACTCCGGTTCCACTGCCAAAGTCTGGCCCAACTCGACCATCAAGTCACACCCTTTGAAGCCTCTGCGTAGTCGACTGCTGCGCATAGAGTCCCGATGAGGATCATCTCGTCGAGGTCGCGGGCGCGGCTGTTCAACAATTCGTCGGTGCACACCACGTAGGCGAGACAGCGGGCACGGCTGAGGGCCACGTTCAGCCGGTTTCGCGAGAACAGGAACGACGAGTCACGTGGCATGTCGGCTGCGGTGGAGGTGGTCATCGTGAAGAACACCACCGGTGCCTGCTGTCCCTGGAACTTGTCGACCGTGCCCACCCGCACGTCCGCGAGCCGGGGGTCTGTAGCAAAGGTGGCACGGAGCAGCCGAACCTGGTCGTTGTAAGGCGCGACGACCATGAAGTCGTTCGCGGTCAGTTTCTTGCGCTTCCCGTGGGCGTCGGTCCAGCGAGAGCCGAGTAGTCCAGCGACGGTGACTGCGACCAACTCGGCTTCATCCGGGGACTCGGTGGAGCAGCCCTCGTGGTGAGCGCGCAGCCAGCGAAGACCCGTTCCGTGATCGGTGCCTTGCAGCGCACATGACGAGTGCCAGCCGAGCCTGCCGTCGTAGATCTGCTCCGAGATGAAGCGGCACACATCGGGGTGCATCCGCCGAGTCTCGGTGAGGAACACACCCCGATCAGGTTGCACTGTCGCAACGTCCGCGCCGAGGACATGCTCCAGCACGCTCGCCCCCGAACCCCCGGGGTGTGAGGCCTGTGACACCTGGGGCAGCTGCAACGGGTCGCCGAGTAGCACCACGTTCTCGGCAGACCGAGCCGCAGCTAACGCATCGGCGAGGCCGAGTTGGCCGGCTTCGTCGATGATCAAGACATCGACCTTGGCGCCGAGCATGTCGGCACCGGCGAACAGCCAGGTGG
>JANOEM010000785.1:0-7795 GCA_031413195.1 Actinomycetes bacterium | reverse complement strand
CACGCGTGTGGCGTCGAGCTGCCACTCGTCGACGAGCTGGGGTGGGTCACCGGACAGCACCAGGGTCGGGTCCACACCGAGCGCCACGCGTGCCTGGTCGTCGGTGTCGAGGTAGACGCAGCTGGCGGCCTGCTGTTCGGCGGTGAAGGTCTTCCCGCACGCCTTCGGGCCTTCGATCAGAACCGCGACTACACACTGCAGTTACTTTGGGCTACACATTGCGGTCTGCTTGGGATGCAGGTCGCGGCCACTCTGGGCTACAGATTGCGCTGCAACTACCTGGAGGGGGCCGGTCATGGAGGTTGCGTTTGTGTCGTTTGCGAATGAAGCTTGTCGCATCGTCAACGGGCAGGCCGAGATCGCCGGCGTCCCGGCTGAGCTGCTCGATGTGTTCTCGAAGCGCACCGCCGAGATCGACACGGTGATGGCCGACAAGCTCGCCGAGTTCTACCGGCGCCAGGGCTGCCAGCCGACCCGACAGGAGTTGGCGACGATGCAACGCCAGGCCGCCGCCGACTCCCGCGCCCGCAAGACCGGCCGCACCGCCGACGAGATGCAAGCGCTGTGGCGAGTCGAGGCCGCCGCCGTCGGCGTCACACCGACATCACTGCGCCGATCGATCGACGCCGCAGCCGCCGAATACCCGCCGACGACGCCCGAGTTGACGACGGCCACTGTCATCGACACCCTCGCGCTCGGTGCGTCGACGTGGCATCGCGCCGACGTGATGCGGACCATCTGCGATCTCGCGCGGCCGGCGCGCGGCGTGTCGGGAGAGCGGTGGGCGGCGTGGCTCGACCGGGCCGTCGACACTGTGATGGTTCAGTGTGTCGACCTCGACCCGGACCTGCCCGAGCACTCGCGCCGGCGGGCGTCGGATGGCCGGTCGATCTGGATCGAACCGACCGCATCGCACGTCACCAGCGAAGCCGTGCTCCCCCAGGAGCAGCAGATCCTCGACTGGGCCGCCGAGGCGATGGCGTTCGACGCGCACCCGTCGGCCACCGTCGAGCGCGGCGACCTCGACGTGATCCGTGGAGCAGGTGTACGGCGTTGTTGACGCTCTCCAGATGGTGTGGTGCGACAGTTCCGGGCGGCTGCCGTGGGACAACGGCATCACGAACCCCCCCACCATCAAGCCCGCTGCCTTGCACAATACGGGCCCCAGGATCACCCACATATCATGCGAACTGCGTGGCCCACCGTCCACAGCGCTTGGCACCCGGCTCGCCGAGGTCAAACGGGCAGCAGGGGAGAGCCGGGTTGCGTTTGTGTCGTTTGTGCTCGATACTTGGTCCTATGAGCGTGACCAGAGCCGAGGTGTTCGATCTGGAGGAACGCGACCGTGTCGTTGTCGCGTCCCTCGACTCTGAGCAGTCGTCGGTGAGCGTTCGGGTTGGTGACGAGACGGTGGTACTTCCCGACGATGCGAACCGGGCAGTGCGGTCATTACTGCGCGATCTGGCGACGGGCGTCCCGGTGCACGTCATCCCCGCTGATGCGGAACTGACGACGCAGCAGGCGGCAGATCTGCTCGGGCTGTCCCGGACCTACGTCGTTCGGCTGATCGACCAGGGTTCGCTGCCGGCTCACATGGCCGGCACCCATCGTCGATTGCTGGCGAGTGACGTGCTCGCCTACCGCGAGCGTCGGGTGTCCAAGCTCGCGGCGCTGGGGGCGCTGACCGAGGCCGACGAGGAACTCGGGCTGAGCTACTGACCGTGGCTCCGGTCTACGTCCTGGATGCCTGCGTCCTCTACCCGGTGGTCATTCGCGATCTGCTGCTCACGCTTGCAGCCCTCGATGCGTTCGAGCCGCGCTGGACGGAAGCGATCCTCGACGAGATGACGCGCAACGTGCTCGCCGACCACCCCACCATCGACCCAGCGCGATTCGAGGCGGGCTCCGTCGGCGCCATGCGACGGGCATTCCCGGCCGCACCCGTCGAGGGGTACGAGCACCTCATCGGCGACATGGACAACCACCCGAAGGACCGGCATGTCGCTGCGGCCGCACTCCACATCGGCGCGGCGGTGGTGACCTACAACGTGCGCGACTTCGACAGCGAGTTACTCCGTCAGCGCGGCATCGCGATCATCACGCCACCGCAACTGGTCGGACAACTCGTCGGCGACGATCCCAGCGTGGTGGCCCTTGCGGTGTGGTCGATGGCCGCGCGCAAGAAGCTGCCACCGATGTCGCCTGCGGACGTCGTCGCGGCGATCGTCCGTCAGCAAGGCTTCGGAGCGCTCGAAGATCCGCTACATGATGTCGTCGATTGATGCTCGCGACGCCACGACGAGGGCGGCCCTACGGACCATCTTTGGGTCTAGGGATGTCGCGAAATCGAAGTGGCCGGATTCGGCCTGATCCCTAGTTTTCGAACCTAGAAACCAGTGGAAACGGTGACACGAGGCGGAATCGTCAACTCGCGAAACGCCTGGTCACGACTACAGCACCGCACGACGCCGAACCAGGAAAACCCTGGACGCTGATCCACACGATCTTCGAAGGCACGAGCGAGATCCAGCAGCTGGTGATCGCCAGGGCGATATCAGGCCTGCGTATCGAGTAGTTCTGACTCATTGCGGTCGCCCGACGCAGCCGTCGCGCACCGTGCACGGAGACCAGCACGAGGCGTTGCGCGTCGCCGCCGGAACTCGACGTCGGTCCGGGCCGTGCCTCGCCTGCCTGCCGATCGTTCAGCAACGCGCTCGACGCGTGGGTCGACCAGAACGTCGACACGTGGGCGCCGTCGTCGGCTCGCGATCAGCAGAGTCGGGTGCGCTTGATCAAGAAGGATCAGATCTCTCGCGTGCCGCTGGCGCGCCTGACCGCGGCGGCGCCGGTCGATGCCGACACGGTCGAGTTGATCGACGAGGTCCGCCGAACACGCGAGCCGTAGGGCCATGGATGTGCGGCCCGGCCCCGAACTGGTCGGCAACGGTGGCGATCGGTCGAGGCCACGGGGCCACCGAGTTCGAGGCACGCACGCGCTGCCTGGCGTACATCGTTCGCAAGCCGGTCTTTCAACGGTGCGAGTCTCGTAGACAGTGAGCGCTGATCGAGGGTCGACGGCGATCGATGCTCGAGCCGGCCGTAGGGGCGGCGTCGCGGCTCGTTGGCCGTGCGGCGAGGGGCGCGGGTCGAAATCGTGAAGTGGGAGATCGCCGAACCACCTAGCGTTGTGGGATGACCCCGTCCCTCATCATCCAGTCGAGTGGAGGTGCATCGTTCGAGGATGGTCCCGACCACGGGCGGGTGCTCATTGCCGGCGAGTCCACCGACTACGCCTACTCACTCATGGAGCTCACCGTCGCACCACGTGAAGGCGACGTCGGGTTTGGGCCTCACCTACACCACGACATCGACGAGGTGTTCGTCGTCCGAACGGGCACCCTCGAGTTCCTGCTTCGATCTGACGTCACGACGCTCATCGCCGGCGACGTGGTCCGCGTGCCTGCGGGGGTGAGGCACGGCTACCGGAACGCCTCGCGCGAAACCGTTGGCCTCCTGGTTTGGTTCACCCCTGGAGGATTTGAGGACCTGTTCGTCAAGTACCGGACCGATCAGCCGAACGTCGACGAGGTCGGCTTCCTGAACGAGGCCACAGGCAGGTTCAACTCGCGGTTCGACGAGTAGGTCAACGCGAAGACCACCGGTCGCGCCGACGACCCCAGATGCACACCCACCTCGTCATCTCCGCCAATGTGCCTCTATCAGTCGGTGCTGCGCGCCGAGCTCACTCACCGCGTCAGGGGCCGAGGGTGGCGGCGGGGATGACGACAACGCCGTCAGGCCGGGTGTAGCCGTATCCGGTAGCGGTGATCACGGCGAGTGTCGCCGGTTCGCCGACCTTGGTCGTGTCGACCTTGTGGGCGAAGGCCAGCAGGTTGGCAGCGGCGATGTCGATGTCGGCTTGGCCGAGCTTCACTTCGAACGCCGCCCAGCGTCCGTCGCCGGCGGTGACGACTGCGTCGATCTCCAGATCGTCGGAGTCGCGATAGTGCTGCACGGTTCCGTCCACGACGTCGGCGAACACTCGCAGGTCACGCACGACGAGCGCTTCGAACAGGTATCCGAAGTAGTTCAGGTCGGCGAGCAGCTGGTCTGGTCCGGTGCGCAGCGCAGCAACCGCAACCGATGGGTCGCAGAACTGCACCCGTGGCGAGGTGCGCAGCCGGGCCCGCGAACGCAGATGTGATGACCATGCCTCCAACGGGTCGAGCAACATCAGACGCTCCAGCGGTGCCAGGTAGTCGTAGACCGTCGAGCGTGCGATGTCAGAGTCGTCGGTGCTTGCGTCCTGTGCGACGCGGGTGACGACGTAGTCCATCCCGATGTTGCGGGCGAGCGACTGCAGGACCCGCAGCGCCAGCCGGGGATGCCGACGGGCCGGGTCGATGGTGGGCAGGTCCACCTCGGTGATCGTGGTGACGTAGTCGATGTTCGCCCGCGCCGCAGCGGTGACGGTTCTCGTCAGGTTGAGTGGCCAACCTCCACGAGCGACAAGTTCGCTGTAGCGGGGCACGGTCACGTCGGTCGGTTTGGCGGTCGGCCGGTGTCCGTCGAGCAGCGCCGCCAACGACATCTCACCGGTCGAGTCGCCCGATTCGAACAGGCTCATCGGTCGCATCGTCAGACGGGCGAAGCGACCGGCGCCGCTGTGGCGGCGGTTGTCGTCGGGCGGGGTGGCGGAACCGGTGAGGATGTACAGCCCGGTGCCTTGGCGGCGGTCCACCTCGGCGCGGACGTGGTTCCACACGCGTGTGGCGTCGAGCTGCCACTCGTCGACGAGCTGGGGTGGGTCACCGGACAGCACCAGGGTCGGGTCCACACCGAGCGCCACGCGTGCCTGGTCGTCGGTGTCGAGGTAGACGCGGCTGGCGGCCTGCTGTTCGGCGGTGAAGGTCTTCCCGCACGCCTTCGGGCCTTCGATCAGTACCGCTCCCGCGGATGTGAGCCGGTCGGCCAGCAAGGCGTCGACGACCCGGGGACGGTACACAACCACTCCATCAGACTACACATTGCAGCCAACTTGGGCTACACATTGTGGTCCGTTGGGATGCAGGTCGCGGCCACTCTGGGCTACAGATTGCGGTCGCACGGGGGACACAAACCCGGCTCGAGCTGGCAGTGATGCAGCGTCAAGCCGCCGCCGACTCCCGCGCCGGCAAGACCGCCCGCACCGCCGCCGACGGCGCCGTCCGCGATGTTGGCGAATGCTCGCAAGTCACGCACGACGAGTACTGAGAACAGGTACCCGAAGTAGTTCAGGTCGGCGAGGCCCGACCTCTACGTCCCGGCACCACAGGAATGATGCCGGGACGTGAGGGTGGTGGCTCAGGCGTCGGCCAGTTCGCTGACGTCGTCGGGGATCACGACCGTGTCATCGTCGAGTCCGGCGGGTTCGTAACCGTCAGCGCGTGACTTGCTGAGTGCGATGGCGAAGATGAGCAGGCCGAACAGCGGCTTGGCGAGCACATCACCGATCGAATAGCCGACTTGTCGGGTAACTTCGGCGGTGGCGGCATTGTCGATCACCGATGGAACGATGTAGGCGAGGGGATAGATGCTCCAGGTGATCAAGATGATGTATCGGAGCGTGTCGATGAGCTTGCGTACTCGCGGGCTCTGGCGATCGAGTGACTTGCCGAGTTCCGCAAACAGCACGTACAAGATGTAGAGGAACGGAATGGTGGAGGCGACACCCCACACAATGCGGCCGGTGGAGTCGGGATCGGAGAGCTCACCGGGCCAGCCCAGCGCGATCATGGCGACTGAGGCGATCGTGAGGCGCACGATCAAGCTGCGAGTGTTGCTCTTGGAGAGCTTCAACACGATCACGAGTTCGGCCAACAGCAACGGCACAGTGAGGAGCCAATCGACGTAGCGGTAGCCCTCGTTGAACGGAGGACCGTCCTGCGTCCACTGGCCATCAATGAAGCTGAACGCCTCGGCGAAGGAGTTGAAGATCCGGACATAGTGATAGAGGGCGATGCCGACCACGAGCGTCGAGATGGTGACTGCCAGTCGGTGCCGTGGGGCGATTCGGCTCCGACTGAGCAGGAAGAACAGAAATGACGCTCCCATGCATGCGATGACGAACGAGAACGAGTTGTAGATGAGGTTGTACTGGCCCTCACTCAAGACGAGATTCATAAGTGCTCCTTCGGGTTGGGGACGCACCGATGCGTCGCTCTGCACGATTTTAGCCTAATTTAGCGGGTTTTAGTTCTCGCTAGTGCGATTTGATCCCGTGGCCTAGTCTGCGGGAATGAACGCCGCTGACGGGGACTCGCTTGATCTACGAACTGCGGCCGATGAACTCGGTGTTCACTATCAGACTGCATACGGATGGGTTCGTAGTGGCCGCCTCAAGGCAGAGCTCGTCAGAGGCCGCTACATGGTTGCTCGTGATGAACTCGACGCGGTCGGCCTCCAGCGCAACACCCCCATCGATCCGAAACCGCCGGGTACCGAGCGGCTTGCGCGCTCGTCTGATCGGATGCACGACGCGTTGCTCGCCGGCGACGAGCCTGCTGCACGGCAGCTGGCTGTGAATCTCGTGAACGAAGGAACATCGATCGCCCAACTCATCCAGAAGGTGTTCGTACCTCCGCTCATTCGCATCGGCCAGGCATGGCACAAGGGAGAGCTGACGATCTGGGCCGAGCACCGTGCTTCAGCCATCTTGGAACGAATCCTGAGTCAGCTCGCGCCCAACCCTCGCGGTCGACGACGCGGAACCGCACTCGTCGCAGCGATCAGCGGCGATTTCCACTCCCTACCGACCTTGATGGCAGCCGTCACCCTACGTGACGACAACTGGAAGGTCGAACACCTCGGCGCAAACATGCCACCAGAAGAACTTGTCAACTTCTGCATCGAACACTCGGTCACCGTGGCGGTCATCACCTCAACCAATCCCGACACCGGCGACCTTGCACACGAAGCAGCATTGGCGTTGCGGGTTGCGGGCACAGCCACGATCGTCGGCGGACCCGGTCGATCGCTCGACGATCTTGTCGAGTTCGCCCGACAAGCGAGCCGTGAGAAGCGTCGATAGAAGCCGACTCCGAGAGTGGTCGCACGAGGGGGTCTGGGTCAGGACTCTCCTGGCTGCGTAGCTGCGCCTCGAGGGACTGGATGCTGTTTGGCGGCCCACGCTGAGGGTGGCGGCGCAAAGTCGTGAGAGGATTTCGCAGATGAACCCTCAAAGAATCCTGAAAAGCACATTCTTGTTTGCTGCCTTCGCCAGCTTCCTGCTGAGTGTCACCATCTACTTTCGGGCCGGTGATGACATCGAAGGCCGTCTCAACGGCATTTTCGTTGGAATCTGGGTGCCGTCAATCCTGGCCCTTGGTGCCTTCGTCCTGGCCCATCGGGCACCGCCGCAGTGAACGAGACCGCACTTTTCGTCGCCGGCACGATCGTGTCGGGCATCGTGTTCACCGGCGGATTCCTGTACGCGATGTTCAGCTTCGGTCGATGGGCCGACCGCACTGAAGAACAGACTTTGCCGCCTTCGAAGCAAACGTGAGGGAACAATCCCAACTGTCTGATCTGACCATCGACATCGGCATCTGATCAGAGAGCGAAGGCGGTACTCGGCAGGTCGGGGTCGCCGCGTTCGAGTGCGTCACAGATCACCTTGGCAACGTGTACGGGAGCCAGGCCTGCAGGCATGCGCGGTGCCGTTCCTTGCAACGGGTGCTCGGCAAGCCCTGTTTCGGTGTGAGGCGGACGAGCATCGAGAACTCGAAGGTTGCGTCTGCGGGCTTCACGTGCGAGC
>JANOEM010000784.1:0-12706 GCA_031413195.1 Actinomycetes bacterium | reverse complement strand
GCCGCTGGCAGCCTGTCCGCACCCTCGAACGATCGCCGGATGAACGCCGAGCGCGCGTGGATCTACCGGCGTGCCTTCGACGAGATTCCCGACCAAGTCGTGGCGAGCGCCTTCAGAAAGGAACTGCCTCGAGGTGAGCCTCTACGTCACCGCGCGCTCGATCTCGCCCTGATCTTCCTGCAGCACCCTGATCAACTGGTGTACCAGGTCGGATGTGAGGGTCTCCTCGACGTGCTGTCCGACGAAGATGGGCACACACTTCTCGACAGGTACGGCATCACCATGCAGGATGTGTTCTCGTGGACAGCCCGATCAGATGTGACAGGTTCCATCGCACGTGAGTCGATCATGAACGAACTCTTGGACCGAATCTCTGGTTGACCAAGCCCGAGTGATCGGGATCGATGGCCCCGCCCGTCACATCAGCGAAGGACTGACGCGAGCGCTTCGTCGACCAATTTCGGATCCACCGAGAACGACGCGTGGAGGTAGTCACGGCGATGCGTGAAGTCCAACGCACGCTTCTCTGTCTGGCCGAGGAGCAATGTCATCCGAACACCGACAAGTTCAGCCATTGTGGAATGCATCGAGAAGTCGTGCAACTGCTCGGACACCATCGAAAGCGCCCTCGCACCCTCCGACGCGAAAATGACGTTGGCGTATGCGGCACCACCGACACCCAACAGCAGAGCAGCATTGCTGAACAGATCGACCTGCTGCGCGAACGAAAGCTGTCCGGGGTCGACGCACTCGAGACCGTGAGAAAGCGCCACCTCGACGAGTTCGTCCCCGTTCTCCAGCCCTCTCGACGAGGATGACCGAGCAAGAAAGACATTCCGGCCGAATTCCCCACGGGGCGGGAACGCGTCGATGAGTCGATCCCTCATCTCGAGCATCAGGGTGGCTGAGTACCGGCAACCCTGAATCCATGGGATTCTCGTCGAGTCGGGCACGAAGGTGTGCATCGAGGGAACATGCAGGGATCGGACCTTCACCATGTCAGCCCGAGACACGGTGATGATGGGGCGATTGCCGCTGAGAGCAGCGAGTGCGTCACGTGATGACTGGTTGAGTTCATCAGTCACGATGAGCGGCACACCCTCGAGCGACGAGACTCGATCAATGAGTCCGACGCGAGGAAGGTACTCGATCAGGAAATGAAAGTGGTTGAAATCGCACCGGCCGCTCAGTAGCACGGCCTCATCGAGTTCGACGACGTCGTCGAATTCGGCGCGCAGGATGCTGATGCCAGGTCGATGTTCGAACCCGAGCAGGTGGTCCCAGGTTCCGGCAACGAATCCGCGCGATGGGTCCGCTGCATCCTCGTACAACACGATCCGCCCGTCCACGACAACGGTCGAGCCCCGCACGAGCGTTGCCGGTCCGACGTGATGCACTCCGAGCGGAGGAACCTCGAGGCGAGTTGCACCAACCCCCCGCGCACGACCTTGCCACACCTCTGGGAGGCTGACCTCCACCGCGGACGCGGCGAGCACCTCCGTGAAGTGGGAATGATCGAGATGCTCAACCGGAGCCACCGCTGAGAGAACACCTCCCGCTGCACCTCCGGGGTCGGCACGAAGGACCTGAGCAGCCTCTGCATCCCTGGCGAGCGCGACCAGCATGGTTGCTCGTTCGAACGGAGTGAGCGTTCCTGTGCGTTCGCCGACCGACAGGAATTCCTCGGCGAGAAACTCATGCCCACAACGAACGGCCACCGAGAACAGCGCCCAGTTGTCGTCGGCAGACCCGCCGAATGCCATCGCCATCAGCCCAAGTCGACGCTTCTCGATCCACGACCCGCGATACATGAGTGCAACACGGAGGTCGTCGACGTGCCCGGCGGGCTCATCCACAGCGAAATATTCTGGTGGGAAAGGGCCTGCATTCCAGCGGTCGACACCGTAACCGGCAAGCGTCTCCACCACGTTCTCGGTCGCCCCGAGCCGTGCGGCCGACCCATCGTCGAAGACCGCAAAGACCGACAGGTTCCCGAGCTCGCCGATCCTTTCCGCATCGACATCAAACGTCAGTCCGCAATGGTCGAACCGTCGATCTTTGAAATGACGCGATACGTCCGGGCGATTCACGCTCTTGACCCTCGGCTCGATCGCCTCACCGTCATTGGAGAGGACAACCCGCACGTCACCGCGATTGCCCGTAAGGTCGGCAGCCCACCCCCTGACCGTTGCTCTGATCACGATGCGTTCAACGCTCAGCTGCTCCGGGCGCGGCCATCGTCGCACGCAGGCGTTCATCAGTTCCGTGGCGTGCTCAAGCGCAGCGACTTCGTCAGTTGACTCCCAGACACCGATCGAACGAGCGATACGACCAGCGAATCGCTGTGGCCCGACTATCCACATCAGGAGGTCTGAGCGCGTACTGGTCGTCCACGCCCACGACGCGAGCCGATCGCGGAACTTGACCACGCCGGCGGCCTGAATCACAACCGGAACGACTGTACGGACTCGATCGTGACCCCGACCTGCTCATCGGTCATATGGGGACCGATGGGCAGGCTCAGCACCTCGCGAGCAAGCTGCTCGGCAACCACAAGTGCCGGCAACTGCGTTGAATTCGCCGCGTACGCGGCTTGGCGATGCGGAGGAATGGGGTAATGGATGATGGTCTGGACTCCACGGTCTGCGAGATGTGCCTGCAGTGCATCACGCTCGGGGGTGCTCACGACAAAGAGGTGCCACGCGCTCGACCTGTCCGAGGGAGCTACCGGCAAGGTCAGCCCCAGACCTCCCATCGATGCCAGATACTTCTCGGCGACAACGCGTCGACGATCGTTCCACTCGTCGACCACCTGGAGCTTGACGGACAGGAAGGCTGACTGCAGCTCGTCGAGCCGGCTGTTGACCCCCTGCTCGAGATTGATGTACTTCTCCTCCGAGCCGTAGTTGCGCAGGAGTCGAACACGGCGCGCGAGTTCCGGGTCGTTCGTTGTTACGGCGCCGCCGTCTGCGTAGGCACCGAGGTTCTTCCCGGGATAGAAGCTCCATGCGACGGCGTCTCCGAGGGCTCCGATCGGTCCACCGCGGTAGAGCGCGCCATGCGCTTGGGCCGCGTCGCAGAGGACCTTGATGCCGGACGATCGAGCGACCTCGAGGATCGATGCCATGTCGGCCGGCAGTCCATACAGATGAACCGGGATGACCGCCGCGGTCTTGTCCGTCAGCGCTCCCACGATGGCACTGGCTTCGATGAGGTGGGTCTCGGCATTCGGCTCAACTGGCACCGGAGTTGCTCCAACAGCTGACACTGCGAGCCACGTTGCGATGTACGTGTTCGATGGAACGATGACCTCGTCACCGGGTCCGACGTCCATTGCGCGCAGGGCAAGCACAAGCGCGTCCAGTCCCGAAGCCACGCCGACCGTGTCGGCGGAACCGCAGTAGCTGGAGTACGCACGCTCGAAGCGATCGAGTTCTCCGCCGAGCAGGTACCAGCCGCTCGACATGACGCGCTGGTAGCCGGCATCGAGATCGTCCTTCAACTCTCGATATGTGGCCCCCAGATCAAGGAAAGGAACCTTCACTTCAGCCATTCATGAGCCTCCGAGAATCGTCATCGTCCCGGACACGGTCGGAGTCTTCGTCTATGAGACTGTGCCTGGCTGCCATTCGCTGAAGCTCATCGGGCCAGCGGACCTGTTGCAACATCAATCCCTCGGTGAGCCTTATTCATGAGAATCCTCAACCTCGTAAACGATACCCAATTGTGTGAGCCCCTCGGTCTCGCTAGCGAGCGAGTTCCGCATCGGCTGGAGGACCTCGGGCGACGGAAGCGCACCGTCGCAAGACCTTCGGCGCCTCGTCCGCTCCTCAAGACCCTGACCGGCGGTGACGAACCCCCGAACGCGTCGTACAGGGCGACGTTGGAGCCCTGCATCCTCCGGAGACTCCGACGGATGTCAGGCCGTGATCTGTCAGGACCAAGCGGACGGAGCGTCATGCATCGACGAGCCGTCGGTAGTCGTCGTAGTCACGGATGTAGTCGGCGTCCTCGTACGGGTGCGACGCAAGCACGACGAGCGCGGCGCCGGGGCTGAACGAGTACTGCGTGGTCCAGGTCATCGGACGCAGGTGCAAGGCCAACGTTGGATCATCGAGCACAATCTGCCCGCGCTCTCGTCCGTTGTCCACGGTGACGGTGACGCTTCCGCCAGCCGCGAAGATCAGTTCGTGAAGCTCATGGTGGGCGTGGGATCCGCGAATCTTCTGGCTGGGAACGTCGTACACGATGAAGAACCGCTGCGGGGCGAATGGCAGGTTCGACCCGGTCTCGGCAAAGGTCAACGCTCCCCTCAGGTCCACAACGCTCGGAAGCCTCATCAAGGAGCATCCGGCGATGTCGACCTGCGCGCGTGCCACGGTCGGAGGCATGACAAACGCAGCGGATTCGGTGTCATCCACCTGCGTGTACCCGACGACTGCCGCCGGATTCCCAGCGACGACAGCGTTCGCCGGAACGTCGTCAACGACGACCGCCCCAGCTTCGACGACCGCACCGCGACCAATGGTGAGCGGACCCCGAACCAGGGCACCAGCCCCGATCGTCACATCCGAACCGATCACCGTGCCGGTGGACTCGTCGGCCCCATCGGCGTCCGCACACACCAGAGTTGCCCGGACGCCGACAGTGCTGCCTCCCTCAATCACGCAGCCCTTGCCGACGTACGCAAAGGCACGGATCTCGGACCCGGCCCCGACATTCGCACCGGGTTCGACGATGGCGGTTTCGTGGACCTGGCCGACCGCGTTCGATTGGAGCCCCATCATGCCCCTGCGTTCCAACCATTCGTGATCTCTGCCGGATATCCCCGCCGGAAGTGGCGAGTCCAGGGGTACGCCGGTTGGCCGCTTCCATCTCGCAGCACGACATCCGAGGCCTCTCCGACGACCCTCGCCGGCGTGCCGATGGCCAGCTTGCCGGGCGCTACATCCCGAGTCACCACACTGGCGGCGCCCACAAGCGCCCCTCGGCCGATGACGACCCCCGGGGAGACGCAGCACTGTGCGGACACCACTGCGAAGTCCTCGATCGTTGGACCTTGCAGACAGTCGTCGTTCGGCGGATGCGGGTCATCAGTGAAGACAGTGCGGACGTAGATCCAGACGAAGTTGCCGATCGTCGAGGACTGACAGATGAACACCCCACTGTGAAGCCGGACGAAGTCGCCGATCGTCGAATTTCCCAGGAGGTCTGCGCCTGTTCCGACTCGGAGATTTCGCCCGACCAAGAGACCTTCCCGAAGTGTTACATGGTGCCCGGTCTCGAGTCCTGGGCCGAACGTCGAGCCCTCATAGATGACTGCGTGGGAACGGATCACGGCGTTGGAACCGATTTCGAGGGGGCGTCCTTCTGCAAGTGGCGTCGGGTGCCCAATGATGCAATGGCTCCCAATTGTGGCGCCAGCGCCGACTGCGACGTTGCCATGCACGACCGAGAAGGGGCCAACCGAGACATCGTCAGCGATATTGGCGCCGGGATCAATGAGTGCCGATGGATGAATCACGAGCGAGACCCACGCAAACCGAAGTCAGTCGACGGGTCTTGGTCGTCGGTCAGGTTCGTCATCACGGATATCCATACGAAGTCGCCAATCGTGGACGGATGACACGCGAACCCACCACTTTGCAGCCTCACGAAGTAACCGATTGTCGAATTACCGAGTAGATCGGACCCTGTTCCAACGCGCACGTTGGACCCGCCGGAGAGGTCCGCGCGAGTGGTGACGGGGTGCCCCGACCCTTGCCGCACTCGGAAGGTGGACCCTTCATAGGGCGTCACGTGTGAACGGGTCGTCGCAACGGCGCCGACCACGAGAGGTCGACGTTCGGCGAGAGTAATCGGCTGCCAATCACCGAATGGGTGCCGATCGACGTCGACCCGCCGATCTTCACGTTCGCGTGGATGATCGTGAACACGACGATCGATACTCCATTTACCAATGCTTGCTCGGCCATCAACGTAGGCGGTTGAGTTAACCATCGAAGCGACACGCTAATCCAGGTACTCACTTCCTCCATGCAATCTGCGTGATCAGACGGCCCCAGTCTGCGGCTGCACATCAATCCGATGCCAATACGGCGGACGGCGGACCCGCAGTAGTCCGAGCACGTGAAAGCCGAGCAGACGGCGAAGGGGTCCAGCGTGTTCGCAGCAGAACTGCGGAACGTGGAGGTCGCTGGTGATCACCGGCGCATCTGGCCAAGCCTCGTCGGGGCCGAGCGGTGGATACCCGCGATCCAAACGGAGATCCTCCCCAGTCAGCCCAGACCCGACTCGTACCGTCCGAATTGACTTAGCATCATGGTGTTATTCATAGTAAAGTCATCGTTCTGGCCCCCCTTAATCAGGACATGGACTGGGTGGATCGTAGTCCACGAACGAGGTGAGTTCGCAAGCCAGACCGTTTCGAAGCGCACCGGAATCGGATAGCTCCCTCTGTACAAGTACTGCCACGAATTTGAAAGGTACAGGACGCCACCTAGTCCGATCGCGTCAGTCATCATCTGAAGATAATTCGCGACGTGGACTTCATTCATCTCCTGAAAGGCCTCGACGCTGACGGCGATGTCAAATTCTGACAGATGTTCATCGTGGAGCTTCCAGCTGGGCATTACGTACACATCGTACGACGAGTCGTAAGCGTCACCATTGTAGTAGCTGC
Source organism: Actinomycetes bacterium (assembly GCA_031413195.1). Lineage (GTDB taxonomy): Bacteria > Actinomycetota > Acidimicrobiia > Acidimicrobiales > Ilumatobacteraceae > WLMZ01. The sequence goes on along the minus strand of JANOEM010000784.1, from coordinate 6,024 downwards.
CTATTCGGGCACCTGGTAGGCGCCGACTGAGGTAACGGTACGCATACATCAGTGTTGCTGGAACGCTGTCCACCAAGACATGGTGGCACTTGCCCCTGAGCACGTTATGCAACACCTCGGCGAGGCGACCGTATCCACCACCTATCTCGAGGATACGAACCCGGTCGACGTCTCTGTAGTGAGGGTACCCCAAGCAATAGTTCGCGTCTATTATGCTTCCCAGATCGGTAGTTAAGAGCGAGAGTCTGTCTGCGGTATTCTGCAGATTTGCGCCGCTCAGATTCAGGTGATCAATAGCGTGTAGATACCTCGCGTATTGATCAACCGAGTGGGAGGTTGTGGGTTGCATTCCTGTAATCCCGACGTATGGATCAAGGAGCCGATCCAAAGTGCTGTACTTGGATTGGAAATCGTCCCTTGTGAGTTGATAAGTGACTTCTGGCTTTGTGTCGGAAATCGAGCGAATAGAACCATCATTTAGTCCCGCATTAGATACATGCCAATGCGCGATCGGCTCGAATTCGCCTGCATTCTCCTCCATATCCGATATGATTCCGAGTAAGGTCTCATAGTCGCCTTTGATACTAAATCGCTGGTCAGATTGCTTCAGCCAACTGACGGATTCTGTGTCGCTAAGCACCTGACGAGGCCTGATGATCGGAGCCTTCAAGTAGTAGCTATCCATACCGATTGCATGGTGTGATCGAAAGCCCTCTCCACCGTATTGAAATGGATCTTGATGGCTGTGTGCGTTTGGCATCGTGGGTCCCTTGACTCTACGTTGAACTCGCCAGTGCGGGACCGCCCCCACAGTGATCGAGGTTTGAGTGATTCAGGCGGCTCGGGCCTGAGGTTTGAAGACGAGTTGAGAAACGATGGGGGCGCGAGTCGACTCTCGTCGTCAGGGAAGTCGATCGACAACCGCCCCTTCCGTGGCAACTTCGACGCTGTCGATGCGATGCCGAACCTTTGGGGAAGCGTCCACCCCGATCGCTTGCTCCTGCAGGTCTTCGTCCTCGGAATCGACTGAGTCTCCACGCGATCTCCGCCAATCCAGAATGAGTGTTCGAGCCGCGTCCTGATTGATCAGCAGATAGAAGACTGAGCCAATTTGGATGGGAATGAAGTAGTAAAAGTAGAAGAGGATCGTCACCATCGGAGCTGTTGCGGAAAACACCATGCTCACAAAGACAAGCGCTTGCAGATCCCGCTCGCGCAGGATCCGAGATGCTGCCAACACGATTGCGGCAGCCGTCGTCAACAAGAACAACAGTCCCTGAGCCGCGTTGCCCGACGACCAGTTGTACCAAGCCTTCGGCGCTCGCTCCCGAATGTAGTCGAGCGGATCCTTGATCGCGCCAACGATCGCGAGCCTCATGTAGTCGCCTGTCGAATACTCATCGACCCCTGCGTATGGGCGCGACGAATCGGCCTCGGCCGTGGCAATCTTGGCGCACGTCTCCTCGTCCACACGACACGCCCAATTGCTGCTCGAATCGAGTAACCACGGGTTACCCGATTCGATCAGATCAGCGTCAGTCTTCCAGAGCGCCCCATAGGCGAGTTCTGGGACGGTGATCGTGTAGCTGAACTGCTCCGGGTGCGCTTTCGCACTGACCGTCCACGTCCAACCAACCATCGCAAGAATTGGTACGACTGATATCAAGAGCAGTCGAACAACGAACCGACTGTTACGGAGACGTCGATCCAGGATATTCGGTCCCAGGTCACGTTGGCCTCGATATCTGATTCGATCGACAACCATCCAGACTCCGACCGCCCCTGCAGTGGCGATCACTCCATAGATCGCCCAGAGGCTGGCAACTCTGAAGAGCAACGAGATGGCAAGAATTGGACCAATGATTGCCACGAGCCGAATCACCTCACGGCGGTTCGGCCACACCCTTGACAGTGACGATGGCGGCTCGAGTGCCCTCATCGCCACGAGTGCAAGAAGGACAAAAGCCAGCGCAAATCCGGTAGGAAGCGCGAAGTAGTCCGAAGCGATCCATTGCGAAAACGGCGTTGTGAGGAATGTCACCAGGATTCCTGCCACAAAGACACCGCGCTGAATCCCAGGCTTACAGGCGAAGAATCCACAGGTGAATACGAGTGACCAGATCATCGCCGTGACGCAAGCCAGCGTAAGGACGAAGCTACCGTCCATGCCAACGATGGCCATTACTGTCGCGTTGAGAAAGACCATACCCGGGGGCCAGATATTAGTCACCCATTGGTAGTTCGGATCGGCGAGGATGCCATCCCGATACCAGGAGAGCGCCGCTTGGAAGTAGCTGCCGTAGTCAGGTCCGACCATCCACAATTCGGCGGTTTGTCTCGTGCTGGCACCCAGTCGGGAACCGTTGAACTCCGTTTGTCCCCAATCTGGAATCATATACACGAAAACAAGAATCGAAATTGTGATGAATACGATGCTGAAGATCGACATTTGCCTTGCCCTCTTCATGGAACGATCCAAGTCAAGACGGCCACCACGATACTCATGCTATCCGCCTGTCGAGATCAGTTGCAGCTTGCCGACGGTGATCGACGGGGGGAAACTGCAGCCGAGAGGACAACGAAAGCTGGCACCTCGGGCCCGGGCCAAGTCGGCGCGAGCGAGATGATGAGCTGCGGCATCGCACAACGGTGATCGGACGATCAGGTCCTGTGGTGGACGTCTGGCGTTTAGACGGTGTGGAAACGCCCGAGCAGATGGCCGGCAGCCTCAGTGCCGACCGAGGCGAGCAGGTCGAGGACACTCACGTCGTGGCGGAACTGGTCCGAGACCTGTGAATAGATTGGATAGTGGTCATACTCGATCACATCTATTGCGATCCCTTCGGTATGAAAACGCTCGACCTCGAGATAGTTCAAGCCTGCAGCACCAGTGACGTAGCGGTCAGCTCCAACCTGCTGGCAGAGCTGCAGCAGTTTGCCCGTCGGTGTGTCCGGCCGGATCTCGAACTCCCGATCGTCCAGAATCGGCGTGTCGATGGACAGCTGACCGGCCAGCATCGTGAGGAATTGAACGTTGACATCGTGAATCTTCTCGAGCGACCCCGCCTCCTCGAAGCACTGCGCCCACTGGTCTCGAACACGGGAGAAGTGGGGACCCTTTGCGTACGTCTGAGAGATCGTGGTCCAGTGTTTTCGCGCCCATCGACGATCATTGATCACCGCTTCGTTGATGGCCTGTTCAGCCATCCCGGCGGTCGCAACCGGGATGGTGAGCCAGACCGCACCTGATCGTGTCGGAATGAGGTTTCGGTTCCGCCAGTCGTTCTTGGTGTACTGGACGGAGTCGTACACGATGAAGAGGTCCGACATCGCCATCAGGTCGAAGTAGCCCTTCCAGGGGACATAGTTCGATTGAAGAACTGCCAGCCTCATGACTCGTCGCGAGGGAGGCCTCGTCCCATCTCGCGGGCGACGTGGAAGCGGGGCCGAGCCAGCACCTCCTGGAAGATCCGATAGGTGTAGGCCGTGAGCACACCCACCGTCATGAGCAGCACGCCTGACATCAGCACCGTGATCACGAGGAGCAGGAGCTGACCATTCACGAGCGCACGGAAGCCGGTCAGATACTGGATGAAGACGACGACGAGGTAGCCACCGCTCAACAACGTGAGCGTCAGCCCGACCCCGATGACGAATCGATGCAGGAACGACCCGTAGGAGATGATCGAGGACACTGCCAAGGACAGTCGCCGTCGGAAACTGTACGACGTCTTCCGTCCCACCGGCGCTGCTCGATCGACATTGATGTAGACGTACGCGTATCCCATCTGCGCCATCAACGGGCCGTAGACGGCGTTACGTTCCGGGTAGTCGAGCAACGCATCTCGGACGCGGGCGGTGAATGCCCGATAGGTTCCGAGAGTCTCAGGGATCTCGACATTGCTCAGCTTCGCGAAGATCCGATGAAACAGGCGGCTGGTCAGCCTGGACTTCCTCCCGTCGACGAGCTCGAAGGTCGAGTAGACGATGTCCAATTCTGGGTTCGCGTCGAGTGGTTCGAGCAGCCTGGGCAATTCCTCCGGTCGGTCCTGCAGGTCGGCGTCCATAAGCACGACGATGTCCCCACGTGCTCGTTCGAGGCCGGCACCGATTGCTGGGTGCTGCACAAAATTCCGGCTCAGGCTGAGCACGACGGATCTGGGGTCGCTGTCCGAGATGCGCCTGAGGATCGAGAGCGACTCATCGACACTTCCATCGTTCACGAACACGATCTCGAAGTCGCAGCCGTGAGTTTCGAGGGTTGCGACGATTCGATCGTGCAGCTCCACGAGGCTGGCGGCATTGTTGTACACCGGCACGAGTACCGAGACAGTGGCGATCATGACGAGAAGTCCAACGCGACCTCGATGACCTTCGCCGCCTCGGCATTGGACATGTCCGAGAACAGCGGAAGTCGCACGAGTCGGTCCGAGATCTCCGAAGAAGTGGGACAGCCGAGCGGAGCTGCGCCGAAGCGCTCTCCGGCCGGGGACGAATGAAGCGGAACGTAGTGAAACGTCGTGGCGACACCGCGCTCGCGCGTGTGCGCAAGGAAGCGGGCTCGCTCCGCGAGGTCCGGAAGCAGCAGTGGGAACAGGTGATCCGGCGACCCGACCGACTCGACCCGGTGCGGTTGAACGATTCCGTTGGAGTCGGCCCAGTCGGCGAGCTCGACACGATACGCCGCAGCGATGTCCCGGCGACGAGCCTGGATGACCTCACGGTGTTCGAGTTGGGCAGTCAGGATCGCGGCGTTGACATCGGAGAGCAGGTAGCTCGATCCGACGTCTATCCACGTGTACTTGTCGACCATTCCACGGAAGAATCGACTCCGGTTGGTGCCCTTCTCTCGGATCACCTCGGCTCGCTCGAGGAACTGCTCGTCGTTGATGACGAGCGCTCCTCCCTCCCCACACGTCACGTTCTTGGTCTCGTGGAAGCTGAGTGTGCTCAGGGGCGATCTCGTCCCCAGCGGTCCATGGTCATCGACACCGAACAGGCCGTGGGCATTGTCCTCGACCAGCACGATGCCGTGGGCATCGGCGAGCTCCAAGAGTTCCTCGTTCACCGACGGAACACCGCCGTAATTGACGGCGACGATGGCACGGGTCCGTGGTCCGACGAGCGCTGCCACTTGCTCGACTGCGAGATTCAGCGTGGCGGGGTCGATGTCGACGAAGATGATGCGTGCACCCATGACGGCGAAGGCATTCGCCGATGACACGAACGTGAACGATGGCACGATCACTTCGTCGCCGGGCTCGAGGTCGAGGAGGAGCGCCGACAGTTCGAGCGCGGCGGTGCACGATGTCGTCATGAGAACAGCGGCTCCATCGTGGAGATCGCTGATCAGCCCGGCCGCCCGTCGGGTGAACTGGCCGTCTCCGGCGAGGTGCCCCGAGGCGAATGCCTCGGCGACGAGTTCGAGCTGGCCTGGCGCGACCGTCGGTCGGTTGAACGGAATCATCGCCGTCTCGACGTTCAGCCCTGATTGGCCAGGTACAGACGCTGGTCCTCAGGCAGGTAGTACTCCTCGAGACTCGCTGGAACGCGGACATTGAACCCGAGCATCCGGCGGATGGTCGGAGACAATGTGCGCGCGAGTTCTGGTTCGATCATCCGGGGATAGTCGAACCTCTGTCGCATGTACGAGCGGCAGGCGTTGATCGTCAGCGCGTGACGGTCTCGATCGGTGGTGTTCCGGCCGCCATAGTGGAACGTTCGTGCGTTGAAGACCACGACGTCGCCGCGATCGGGGAAGACGCGCTCCGCGCCGGAGAAGAACTCGTCGTCGGTCGGCGCTTCTTTCCGATCGAAGGATCCGGGAAGGAAGTAGGTCGCTCCATTGTCTTCGGTGAAATGGTCGAGCGCGATGATCACACCGAGGTTCGTGATGTATCCGGGGATGACCCGCGGGCAGTCGACGTGTACACGGCGGGAGTAGTTGGAACCGCCCGTCGGCATGCTCGAGGTCGTGAAGGCGTACACGATGCTGGTGTCGCCAAGGAAGGTGTCGAGCGCCGC
>JANOEM010000783.1:0-4679 GCA_031413195.1 Actinomycetes bacterium | reverse complement strand
GACGGGGCGGGCAATCGTGGGCGCGCATGTGACCGGGCTCAAGGACGGCAAACCGCGTGAGATCTTCAGCTATCAGATGTGCGACGCCCAGGACACCATGACACGCTTTGGGCTGCAGCCCGTGGGGTGGCAGGCGGGCTTCAACCCTGTTGTCGCAATGGAACTGCTCGCCTCAGGTGCATGGCAGGGAAGCGGTGTCCTGTCGGCAGAGTCGTTCGATCCAGATCCCTACCTCGCCATCCTCGACCGCGATGGAATCCATTACGCCACGATCGACATCGAGCCGGGCGGTGCATTCGCCTGATCCCGCGTCTGCCGGCACATTGACGTGATCGCACGTCGAAGCGAAGCGTTCCCAGTCTGTCAGGGTGGCGAACGGCCGCGCTGCTCGAAGCACATCGGCAGACGCAAAGCGTTGCGCCCGCTCGCGTCGACCTCACGCGGGCGTCGGTAACGATCCGTTGGATGCCGGCAACGTCTGGGTGTCCATCGCGGAGAAGTGATGCTGGCCCGGGCGCTCACTCGCGGCGTCGCCTATCGTGTTCACCATGGATGTTCCGACGAACTTGCGACATGAGCAGCTCCGAATCTGGGTCAACGACATGATTGAACTGTGCGAGCCCGACCGTGTCCATTGGTGTGATGGCTCCGAGGAGGAGTACGACCGGCTCACCCACGAACTCGTCGATGCAGGCACGTTCACCAGGTTGAACAGCGAGCTCCGCCCGGCCAGTTTCCTTGCACGCTCGGATCCGAGCGACGTCGCACGCGTAGAAGACCGAACCTACATCTGCAGCCGAACCGCACAGGACGCCGGTCCGACGAACAACTGGATGGATCCGGCCGAGATGAAGAGCATCCTCGGGGGCCTGTTCAAGGGCTCGATGAAGGGCCGGACCATGTACGTGATCCCATTCAGCATGGGTCCGCTCGGTTCGCCGATCGCTCAGATCGGGGTCGAGATCAGCGACTCGGCCTATGTGGCGGTCAACATGAAGATCATGACCCGCATGGGTTCGGCGGTGCTCGATGTGCTCGGGACCGACGGTGCCTTCGTTCCGTGCATGCACACCGTCGGGGCACCGCTCGCGCCCGGGCAAACAGACACGACATGGCCGTGCAATCCGACCGTGAAGTACATCGTGCACTTCCCCGAAGAACGCTCGATCTGGTCCTATGGCAGCGGCTACGGCGGCAACGCGCTTCTCGGCAAGAAGTGCCTGGCACTGCGGATCGCGTCGACGATGGCCCGCGACGAGGGTTGGCTGGCCGAGCACATGTTGATCATGGGCGTCACCGAGCCGAACGGCGCGAAGACATATGTGGCTGCAGCGTTCCCGAGCGCCTGCGGCAAGACGAACTTCGCGATGATCGAACCTCCCGAATCGTTCGCCGCCGCAGGCTGGAAGATCACCACGGTCGGCGATGACATCGCCTGGATCAAGCCTGGCGCGGACGGTGCGCTGCATGCGATCAACCCCGAAGCAGGATACTTCGGGGTCGCGCCTGGTACTTCGATGGCAACCAACCCGAGCGCAATGGCCACGATCCGGGCGAACACGATCTTCACCAATGTCGCTCTCACCGATGACGGTGACGTGTGGTGGGAAGGGATCGACGGCGACGTGCCGGACCACCTGATCGACTGGAAGGGCAACGACTGGACACCCACGTCGGATCAGAAGGCGGCGCACCCGAACTCCAGGTTCACCGCTCCCGCCGTCCAGAACCCCGTAGTCGATCCCGAGTGGGACAACCCGGCTGGGGTCAAGATCAGCGCCTTCGTGTTCGGTGGTCGCCGCTCGGGCACCATGCCGTTGGTCCATCAGTCATTCAACTGGGCCCACGGTGTGTACCTCGCAGCCACCATGGGCTCCGAGACCACCGCCGCAGCGTTCGGTCAACAGGGTGTCGTGCGTCGTGACCCGTTCGCGATGCTGCCCTTCGCCGGTTACCACATGGCCGACTACTTCAACCACTGGTTGTCGGTCGGCCGCTCAATCGAGAACCCGCCGCGAATCTTCGGTGTCAACTGGTTCCGGCGCGATGACGAGGGCCGCTTCGTGTGGCCCGGCTTCGGCGAGAACATGCGGGTCCTGCAATGGATCGTCGCCCGAACCCAGGGCCACGCGAACGGGCTAGAAAGCCCGATCGGATGGATGCCGCGCTTCCACGACCTCGACTGGACCGGCCTCGAGGACTTCTCCGAAGCCGACTACCTCCACGCAATGTCCCTTGATCGCAAGGACTGGGACAAGGAGATCCTCTCCCACGACGAACTGTTCATCAAGCTCAATGATCGCATCCCCAAAGAGATGATCGCGATCCGAGACCTGACCCTTTCGGCCCTGTGGCGTTCCCCGCACCATTGGGAGATGAACCCCGATCCGACGTGATCGCCGGCAGTATCTTGGCGGTGTTGCGGCGACGGACTGGTTGCAGGAGGTAACGTCCGCCAATGCCGCAGCGAGTCATCATCACGGCAGCAGCAGGCGGTATCGGTAAGGCGATCGCCACGGCGTTTGTCGAGTCGGGCGCCACGGTTCACGTCTGTGATATCGACCCGGTTGCGCTGACGAGCTTCCGGTCCGAGGTCCCGGGCGCAACGGCGTGGGAGGTTGATCTGCGCGACCTGGCCGAGGTCGACGACTGGATCGTGCGGGCGATCGCCGATCTCGGCGGCGTCGACGTGTTGGTCAACAACGCCGGCACCAAGGGGCCAACGGCGTTCGTCGAGGACGTCGAGCTCGATGATTGGCGCGAGTGCATGACCGTCACGCTCGACTCGCACTACGCGTGCGCCCGGCGGGTCGCGCCGCTGCTGAAGGCGCAGGGTCACGGTGCCATCATCAACATCTCATCGATGGCAGGCATGGTGGGGTACGGCATGCGCACGCCGTATGCGGCGGCCAAGTGGGCGGTGGTCGGGTTGACCAAGTCGCTCGCCATCGAACTCGGTCCACACGGGGTCACGTGCAATTGCATCTGTCCCGGTTCGGTTAGGGGTGACCGGATGGAGCGGGTGATCGAGATCGAAGCGGGCCAGCGCGGTGTCGAGCGTTCCGTGATTGCCGACGAGTACCTCTCGGGGCAGTCGATCAAGCGCTTCGTCGAACCACGCGAGATCGCCGATCTCTGCGTGTTCCTGGCCTCCCCGGCTGCGTCGATGATTTCCGGACAATCGATTGCTGTCGACGGACACACCGAGGCCTACCACCTGTAGTGGTGGGCTGCTTCGGCAGTCACGGCGCCGCGCCACGAGGCCGCAGCATGGCAACATCTGTACATGCCTTCAAAGATTGGACTTGCGAAGGAGCGCAAGCTTCAGATTGCGCTCGGGCTGAACCTCGTGATCGTGGTGGTGCAGGTGGTGGCCGGCATCGTTGCCGCGTCGCTGGGGCTCCTCGCTGACGCGGCACACAATGTGACCGATGTGGCAGCGATTGTCGTCTCGTTGATCGCGGTGCGACTGGCGCGCCGGCGAGCAAACGCGTCGCGGTCGTTCGGCTATCACCGCGGGACCATCCTGGCTGCGCAGGCAAACGCTGCGAGCATTCTGATCGTGTGCGTGCTGGTCGGATTCGAGGCCTTTCGCCGGCTCGCCGACCCGGCGTCCGTCAAGGGCGGTCTGGTGCTCGGTGTGGCGCTGGTCGCCGCCGCGGCAAATTTCGCCGCCGCAGCCGTGTTGGGAAGAGGCGGTCAGGCCCACACAGCGCACAGTGATCACAGTGCGCACAGTGATCACAGTGATCACAGTGACGACGGTGGTGACGGCAACGATCTGAACATGCGGTCGGCGCTGTTGCACATGATCTCCGACGGCGCAGTTTCGCTCGGCGTTGCGTTTGCTGGACTGGTGATCTTGCTGACTGGCGGGTGGTACTGGCTGGATCCGGCGGTCTCGTTGCTCATCTCGGCGGTCATCGGGGTGCACGGCTGGCAGTTGCTTCGATCGACCGCCGATGTGTTACTGGAGTCCACCCCCGTGGGACTCGACGTGGACCTGTTATCGAAGTCGATGGCCGCCGTCGATGGCGTCGAGTCCGTTCACGACCTCCATGTCTGGACGTTGTCGAGCGATGTGCGGGCATTGTCTGCGCACGTGGTGCTCGACGGACACCCGTCGCTCGAGGAGGCGCAGGTAGTCGGGGCGCGGGTCAAGTCGACGATCGGCGGTCGGTTCCGCATCAGTCACGCAACGCTCGAACTTGAATGCGAGGCGTGCGGGGTGCCCGACGACTTCTGCACGATCGCCCCCACCGAAGTTCACCAAGAAGCCGGTCGTCGTTCCGATCGATTCCAGTAGGTTTGAGCCGTGGCGGACACCGGCGGACACCTGACGCAGCGGAACGGATGGGCCTGGTGTGCCCTTGCTGCCGTGCTGTTCGGCGCCGCCACACCGGCGACAAAACTCGTCGTCGACGACATCGGCGCGGCCACCCTCGCCGGCCTGCTGTACCTCGGCGCCGCAGCGGCCGTTGCGCCGTTCGCGCTCCGAGAGCAACGCCCCATGGCAACCCGTCGCCAACGTTCGCGCCTGCTGGTGGCTGTCGGGTTCGGTGGTGGACTCGCTCCGGTCCTGCTCGTGCTGGCACTCGACCGAACGCCGGCGGGCACCGTGTCGTTGTTCCTCAATCTCGAGTTGGTGGCGACCGCAGTCATCGCCCGTGTCTTGCTCC
>JANOEM010000782.1:0-1586 GCA_031413195.1 Actinomycetes bacterium | reverse complement strand
ACCATTCCCCGCCAACTCCAACGAAGCCACAGGTGGAAGTCCTGCAACTGGAGCAGTCCCGGGTGGAATCCTCCGAGCGACAGGAAGGTCGAACGTCGGAAGGTTGCAGTGGCCGCGCAGAGGAAGTTTCCGGAGCGAAAGAGTTGGCGGAGCAGCGGACCATGTCCGGATGCGAACAGTCGGAAGAACTCGGGTGCAAACTCGTCGGAGCGGATCTGACCGGCTTCATCGATCACGATCGGCAGACCGAGAACGAGGTCCGTGCCGGAGCGATCCATCAGTGAGGTCTGTCGCGCGAGCCGATCGGCAACGCAGGCATCGTCGGCAGACACGATCGCCACGATGTCGGTGTCGATGGCCCTGACCCCGGTGTTGTAGACACGGCTGGGTCCAACTCGATCGCATCGGATCAGCTCGACGCCGTGCCGCGAGTGCGATTCGGCGATCGTCCGGGAGTCGTCGTTGCTGCTGTCGTCGACCACGATGATCCTGTCGGGCGGTGCTGTCTGACCCAGTACCGACTCGATGCACTCTTCGAGGTAGCGCTCGTGGTTGTAGCAACCGATGACCACTCCGACGGATGTCATGTCGCTCCACCGAGAATCGATTCGAGTTCGGGGCGTGGATCGAGGAGAGTCGGACTGTGCTGATCAATCGGCGATTCGGCACCGGGAAGAACGACGAGTTCGACTGTGAGTCCGGTGCTCCGGATCGCGTCCAGATCGTCGCCGGACTCGTGGTCAAGCAGGGCGACGATTGTCGAGCCGCGACGCGCAAGGTACGAGACCACGGGCACTGCGGCGCTCGCGATGAGCCGGGTGCACGCGGAGATCGATGCTTCGATCAAGGGGATCCCCCATGACGTGTCGATGACGAGCCCGCCGATTCGGTTGACTGCGGAGACAAGTTCTGCCTTGGCCATGTCATCGAACGGGTCGCGCCCATCGAGGATGAGTAGCACGCGGTCGGTGCCGGCCGGCGCAACGGGGGCCAGCCGGGGATGTTCGTGGGGCAGAGCTCCTGGGATGACTCGCGAACCGGACACGCGCAGAGCCGATCCAGCTTCGACGATCGTCACGTCACGGTCGGCCAGCACGTGCCGTGTCAGCGCAAGCGTCAACGCGTCGAGCTGTCTGGAGATGACGATCCGATCGGATCCGACAAGAGCCGAGAGCGCCGGGAGGCACTGCGTGCACCAATCCCAAGCGTTGCCGTCGACGTCATCGGCGACCATCACCGCTTGGTCGACGGTCTGCAGAGCATGCTCCACGAGCGCCATCCCGTCATTTGGGCGGAGTATGGCCACATTGCCCGACTGGTGGATGACGCGAGGGCGGTCGACAGGGGTAGTTCCAAGGAGTTCACCCTCGGTAGTGATGGCACCTGGCACTCCACCGATCACGTAGCCCTCGTTGACCCTTCCGTCGTGCGCGCCGATTCCGAACGGAAGTACGGCTTTTCTTCGGGCGGAGCCGTCGGGACCATTCAGGCGAAGCTTCAGCAGCGTTGCCGCTCCGACGATGTTGCCCTCGCTCATCATGTCGAGAACCAGCTCATCGAGAGGCAGCGAGGAGAAGGCGTGCCCC
>JANOEM010000781.1:0-2216 GCA_031413195.1 Actinomycetes bacterium | reverse complement strand
GGTACACACCGGGTTGCGACGGGGCGCGCCTGCGCAACTTCGGAATGACGCTGGGCATACGCGATACACGCAAGATCGATGCCGTGTACAACATGAGCGAGCAGGACGTGCGTGACCAAGGCCGATTCGAGGATTCGATCGGGATCTATCCCGAGTTCATCGATGGTTACGGCATCTTGATCCTGCCGACGACCGGTCGTTACTTCCAGCTTCCATATCGGAACCTGCTGCCGAAAGGCGTTCAAAACCTGCTGGTCGCCGGCCGCGCGTCGGGAGGGGATCGGGTGTCGCACGCATCGACGCGTAACATGTCGTGCTGTGCGGTGTTGGGTCAAGGTGCCGGTGTTGCCGCAGCACTGTCGATACACGCAGGTACCGGCGTTGGTTCGCCCGACGTGTACGCGATCCAGAAAGAACTCGACCGCCAGGGCGTGCGCTACGAGTGACTGTGGGCGTGCAGGGGCTGGCCCATGACGGGGGAGCACCACGATCACGATCACGGCCATGATCGCGGCCACGATCACGGCCACGGTGTGGCTGCGCTGCGTGCAGGTGCCCGCCACCTGAGGCCGCTGGCGATCTCGTTCGGGTTGATCGTCGCGTTCTCGATTGTTCAGATCATCGTCGGCATCGTTACCGGTTCGTTGGCGTTGCTCTCCGATGCCGGGCACATGGCCACCGATGCACTGGGACTGGGAATGGCGATCGCCGCGATCCAGGCTGCCTCGAGAGGCCGGGCCAATCCTCGACGTACGTTCGGCTTGTACCGGCTGGAGATACTGGCGGCGCTGTTCAACGCGGTGCTGCTGTTCGCGGTCGCCGGCTACGTGTTGCTCGAGGCGGTCAGCCGGATAGGCGACGCGCCCGATGTTGCCTCCGGTCCGGTGATCGTCGTCGGTGCCATCGGCCTTGCGGTCAACGTGGTCGCGTTTGCACTGTTGCGCGCCGGATCCAAGGAAAGCCTCAACATGCGTGGCGCGTATCTCGAGGTCATGTCCGACACGCTCGGATCGATCGGAGTCATCGCCGCCGCCGTGGTGTGGGGACTGACCGGCTGGATGTGGGTCGACCCGGTGATCGGCGCCGTGATCGGGTTGTTCATCCTCCCTCGCGCGTGGCGCCTGGGGCGTGAGGCACTACAGGTGTTGGTGCAGGCCGCACCCGCTCGCCTCGACATTCCCGAGTTGCAGCGCGAACTCGAGGCGATCTCCGGCGTTGTCGACGTGCACGACGTCCACGTGTGGACCCTGACATCGGAGATGGAAGTGGCTACCGCGCACCTGATGGTCACCGTTGGTACCGACTCGCATTCCGTCCTCGACCAGGCCCGACAGTTGCTCGCCGACCGTCACGGCATCACCCACGCCACCCTCCAGGTCGAACCCGAGGACCACCACGGTTGCGACGAGGTCAACTGGTAGCCGCCGTACGACCACATCGGCTCACGCGGCGCCACGTTTGGGTGGACCGGTGGTCACGATCTGGCCGTCGGGGAGTGTGACGGTCAGTTCACGGTTCGGACCCAACGAGATCAGCCAACCGTCGGTATGGATGCTCTGGTGATGGATCTCGCACACCGGCAGCAAATTTTCTAGATCTGTCCTGCCTCCGTGTCGCCACCAGATCACATGGTGCAACTTCGTGCGCGAGTACCGGACGCGACATCCGGGGATCGCACAGGATGCGTACAGACCATGCAGGGCCCGTCGTTGGGCCCGGTTGGCCAAGCGGGTCTGACGGCCGAGACGCAACTCTCCTGGGGCGTCGATCACGACACCGTTGCGGACTGTGACCGTGCACACGCTCGCCGTCGGCCGCAACTGCTCCAAGAGCTCGTGGGGGAGGTCGAGGTCTGCACCCCAATCCAACGACGGTCGACCATCGGGCAGCGGGTTGGTGTGGTCTTCGACCACCACGATCTCGGGACGTCCCGATCGCGTGCCTTTGGCCTTGAGCAAGGCCAACAATGCACGACCGCGTAGGAACGACTGCTTCTCGAAGGGATCAGTCGGGCAGCCAACCGGGTGAGCGTCGTGGAACATCGCTTCGATCTGGGTCACGAACTGATCTGGACATCGCCACAGCAACTGCAAATGACTTGCAGGCCGAACAGACCGCAGCCACCGATCGCGAGACAGCCAAATCACGTACCGGATACGTCGTCCGCTACGCATCCTGTCCGATCGTATGGGCCTCCAAACTGCAAACAGAGTATG
>JANOEM010000780.1:0-2850 GCA_031413195.1 Actinomycetes bacterium | reverse complement strand
GGCTGGCTACGGACAACTGCTGGCGCTCAGCGTGTACAAGCGCTTCGAAGAGGTCGGCGACGAGTTCGTCCCGCGCTATCTCGACCTGCTGCGGGCCGGCGGATCGATGAACCCCGAAGACCTCGGCCGAATCGTCGATTGCGACATGGCCGATCCCGAGTTCTGGAACGGTGGTCTCGCGATCGTCGACGAGCAGTTGACCGAAGCAGAGAATGCGGCGAGAGCAGCGGGTCGCTGCTGAGTATTGGCGTTTCGATCGCGGGCGAGAGTCCGCGAACGCAGACACACTGCATGGCACAATTTCAAGATGCGTGTTGGCGCTCTTGGCGTGGTTGCGGTAGGTGGTCTGCTGGTCGGCGCTGCGTCGTCGTGTTACGGCGGTCGCGACGAGACGATTTCCGGGCGGCGTCTGGCGAGTTGGTCGGTTTGGAAGACCGTCGACATCCGCGGCGACCTTCCGGTGTTCGGCGCAAGCTCGCTGTCTCCCATCGCTGCCGTTGCACCGGCCTCGGGGCCGCCGATCGGGTTGCCCGTCACTGTGACTGCGGCCGCCGTTCGAACAGATCCGGTTTACCGCCGTGCGACATTCGCGTTCAGCGGTGACACGCTGATCCATTCGCCGCTCGTGAACGCGGCAAGCCGGAACGCGAACGGAGCCGGATTCGACTTCTCGCCGATGTTCGCCCGTGTCGCTCCATTCATCTCTGCGGTCGATCTCGCGATCTGCCACCTCGAAACGCCGATCGCTCCGCAAGGAACGCCGCTGACCACCTACCCCACCTACGGGGTTCCCGCAGAGGTGACGAACGGCGTCGCGAGTGGCGGCTACGACCGATGCAGCACGGC
Organism: Actinomycetes bacterium; assembly: GCA_031413195.1. Lineage (GTDB taxonomy): Bacteria > Actinomycetota > Acidimicrobiia > Acidimicrobiales > Ilumatobacteraceae > WLMZ01. Next base: position 2,004 of record JANOEM010000780.1, on the reverse strand, counting down.
CAGCAATCACACGATCGACCGAGGTGTCGCCGGAATCGACGCCACAGTTGCCGCCCTCGAGGCGGCCGGTCTGTCGCAGGCAGGGATGGCCCGAACACCGGAGGAGGCAGTCGTCGGCATCGTCGATGTCGGCGGTATCGCCGTTGCCCATCTCAGCTACACGATGGACCTCAACGGTGGTCGGCTACCGGCGGATCAGCCGTGGCGATCGAACATCATCGATCCGGCGGCGATCGTGGCCGCCGCCCATGATGCCAGAGTCCGCGGCGCCGAGGTGGTGATCGTCAGCCTGCACTGGGGTGTCGAACGTGTTGCCGAACCAACGGCCTTCCAGCGCGACGTGGCTGACCAAGTCACGCGATCGGGAGCGGTGGATCTGATCGTCGGACACCACGTCCACGTGATCCAGCCGATCGAGCAGATCAATGGCCGGTGGGTCGTGTTCGGGATGGGCAACTTCTTGTCCAACATGCCGACCGGCGACACCTGGCCGGCGAGCAGCCAGGACGGCATGCTTGTCACCGTGGCGATCTCCCAGCAGGCAGACGGCACCTTCGTCGTCGAACGACCAGCGGTGGTCCCGACATGGGTCGACCGGGACAACGGGTTCGTCATTCGTCCGGTTCTGTCCGATCTCGCCGACCCGTCGGTCTCTGAATCCGTCAAGGCTCACCTCGCAGTATCGCTCGAACGAACGAGGTCTGTCGTCGGCGATTTCCTCGTCGTCGCTCACTGAACCTCCGTCCGGCCGTCCACCCCTGTGCCAGCCCGGCGGAATCGGCTACCGTGCTGCACGCATGGCGACGCTCAGGTTCAGTTTCGGCACGATGGGTTCCGGCAAGAGCACTCTCGCTCTGCAGATTCACCACAACCTGACCTCGCGCGACCTCAAGGGGCTGTTGCTCACCAAACTTGATCGAGATGGCACCCAGATCACCAGCAGACTCGGTGTATCGGCGCCGGCGGTCGAGGTACATGCCGATCTCGACGTGTTCGAGTTGGCCCGTAACTGGGGTCCCCTGTCGTTTCTCGTCTGCGACGAGGCCCAGTTCTACAGCGTCGACCAGTGTGACCAACTCGCGAGAGTGGTCGATGAGTTGAACGTCGACGTGTTCGCATTCGGACTGATCACGGACTTCCGTGGTCTGTTATTCGACGGCACCAAGCGAATGCTCGAGATTGCCGACGAGCGTGTTGCGCTCCAGGTCGAGGCGCGCTGCTGGTGTGGTCAGCGGGCGACCCACAACGCGCGGCTGGTCAACGGTCGCGTCGTGTACGAGGGCGAGACGGTGATGGTCGGCGACACCGAGGACGACCCGGAGCAACCGTTGTTCGGTGATGTGGTCAGGTACGAGTTGTTGTGCCGCCGCCATTACGCAGCGGGTCTACTCGGCTGAGGAGTTCCAGCCGGTCAGTTCTGGGCCGGTCAGTTCCAGGCGCAGGGTAGGCGCTTGATCCCGTTGATGAAGAAGCTCTGCAGGTATTCCGGTTCACCGGTGATGCGCATCTTCGGCATTCGTTTCCGGATCTCGTCGAACATCACCGTGATCTCGCGTCGTGCGAGGTTCGCTCCGAGGCAAAAGTGGGGCCCGCCCGCACCGAAGCCCGCCTGAGCCGGAAGCAGGTTGCGCCGCACGTCGAAATCGAATGGGTTCTCGAAAACCCGCTCGTCGCGGTTCGCCGAGTTGTACCACAGCACGACCTTGTCGCCTTCGTGCAACTCGACTCCTGCTAGGACGGTGTCCTGCGTCGCGGTGCGCCGGAAGTGGATGACCGGCGTGGCGAAGCGAACGATCTCCTCGACTGCAGTCTTGGAGTTGGCCTCGAAGTCATCGAACCAGATCTTCTTCTGCTCGGGGAAGTCCGTGAGTGCTCGCATTCCGTGGCTGATCGCGTTGCGGGTCGTTTCGTTGCCGGCGACGACCAAGAGGATGAAGAAGCTCCCGAACTCCTGGGCTGTGAGCCGTTCCCCGTCGACAACGGCGTTCATCATCGCGCTCGTCA
>JANOEM010000779.1:0-3466 GCA_031413195.1 Actinomycetes bacterium | reverse complement strand
TTCGAGGTGCAGCAGCTTGTTCGGCGGCTGCAGGGATTTCCATTTCTGGTCGGCGATCACCGCGAGCGGATGATGATCGGCGCGCTGCATGCGCCGGGCGCCGCCCGAAGGTGTCGGCGAACCCTCCGAGGATCGTTTTCGCAGCACGCGCCGTTGAATGGACTATCTCCTTGCGTTGGGTCCGACCGCGGATGTAGTCATTGACGTATGGGTGCAGCGTGCCCCGCCGATCGAGCATTGTCGGAATGATCTCGGACTGCACTACCGGTCCGTCACTCACGACGGAAGGCCGGTCGAACTAACCAAATGTCAAAAGCCGACATATGTCGGCAAACCGGCGAACGTGGGATAATCACCATGTCAACACCTCCAAGGGGTGTGGGCCAGACCCCGGAGCGTTAGTGCGCTGCCGGGGTCACTTTGTTGTCAAGATGACTATGGACGCAGTCCGGGCGCCGGCGCAAGTGGCAATGTTCAATGACTCTCGGTCCGACAACTCGCGGACAGTCCGTCAAGGCTGCCCGCGCTGCCGGCGAACTGGCGACCCACGGAGGGGACCGGAGCAAGGCAATCGCGAGTGCCTCGCCTGACATTGGACTGCATCGCAACCAGGCTGCGAAGTGGGCGGCTATCACCGAGTACGTCCGGCGATCAAGTCGCGAAGGCATCGCCGAGGCCGAAGGGGCGTTACGACGTCTAGAGCAGCGAGTAGGCGCGCTCCTCGGCCCGGCCACCGTCGGATCTCATCATTCGGTCGCTGCCGAAGGAGCGAAGAATCTGGCGAAGGATGCCCGTTCCGAGTTCCGGTTGATGGCCGAACACCCCGACATCGTCGGACGACCAACTACGGAAACGTCCGTCGCGACGGACGTTTCGAGGCACGCCCGTTCCGAGTTTCGTCTGATGGCCGAGCACCCCGACATCGTCGGATCTCATCATTCGGTCGCTGCCGAAGGAGCGAAGAATCTGGCGAAGGATGCCCGTTCCGAGTTTCGTCTGATGGCTGAGCACCCCGACATCGTCGAACAGGTCATCGCCGAAAGCACCGACGCCTCACCGCCATCGCGAGCGACGGTGGTGACCGCCATCCGTGACGATATCGACCGGCAACAACGCCACGAGGTCGACACCGAACTCGCTGCCCGAGTCCCAGCGTGATCGATCGAGGGATGATCGTGGTCGTCAGTGGCGACCCGCGCGATGCGGCGTTCCTGGCTTGGCTGCTCGACCGCGTTCGCCCGACGTTGAGGGCTGATGGGTACTCGTTGACAATCGTTGATGCCCCGGTTCGGCACCTTTCTTTGGACAGGGGCGGACAGAAGCCGACAGAGTCGCAAAGTTCGTCGCTGCGGCAGCATGATCCTTTTGTGACACGTTCGCTTTTGACGCTCGACGAGGTGGGTCAGCTTTTGGGGAAGTCGGCGAGGACGATTGACCGCCAGGTGAAGGCTGGGCGGCTTGCGGCAGTGAGGTTTGCGGGTTCGCTGATGGTCCGCCCGGACGATCTTGACGTGTTCGTCGCGGGTCTGCCGACGTGGCGGGCTGCGGATGAAACCTCGCTCGATTTGGCTGCGGCTGGTGGCGGTTCGTCGTCGTCGATGGCTGCGCCATCGGGCGTGGGGGAATCTTCCCCCCCCGAAAAACGGTCGGCGGCGAGTCTGATTCCGCTCCCGCCGACCGTTCGATCTTGAAGTACCCAACGAAGGAGAAGCACAGATGAGCACGATGACAAGACCGGATCTCGACGGCGCTGAGCTGCGACTCGCCGCACTCGTCGAGGAGGCCGAAACTCTTGCTGAGCGGACGGTCGCCGCCCGTCGAGCAGGCGACGCTGATGGATGGATGACGCTCGTCAATCGGGCCGATGATCTGCCCGGCGAGTTGCTGAGCGCGCGTGTTGCGACGCTGCATTTGAGGGCCGTGCACTGGTCCAAGGTTGCGGCGGAGCGCCACGTCGACGAGGTGCGATGCAAGGTCGACGCTGAGAAGGCGGCGCTCGCTTTCATGGTGGCCGCTTCGGAGCCGTTGCCGACACACGTTGGGTTGCGGGCGGATGAGGAGAGCCGGCGAGCGGCAGCCGACATGGTGCTGCGCACCGGCGTTCTGTCCGAATTGTCCGTGATCTCGGCGGCTGCTGCCACAGCTCATCGGCATGCGGTTGATGCAACCTGCGCTGCGCTGCTCGAGATCGATCTGATCGAGCGTGAACTGATCGAGGTGACCAGTGACGAACCTGGCGACGGCTTCCCTTCGCCGGCTGGTGTGCTCAATGCGACCGTCACGGCGTCTTCAACGAATTTTGGGGAGTTGTTCAACCGGTTCCCGGTTCCCGTTGGTTATGTCGCCGCAGGGACTCGGCCACCACGATGGATCGCTCATCGGCTGTCGCCGGAGCTGTTCCACGTCAAGGCCCTGCGCCTGGAGGTGCGGCCGACTGACGCCGAACTGCTGGCGTCGCAGCCGTTCGTTCATCCGCTCTCCAGAGAGCGGAAGTTGCTTCGACGTGCCGGTCTGTCGGCCGACCTCGGCACCACCACGACTGGGGCTGCGAAATGACGACTCTTTCAAGCGAAAAGTTGATTGCGATCGCCACGCGAGATCCGGGTGCGATGGGTGGTGTCGGGTTTGTCGAGGCGGCGCTGCGGCAGCTCGGCCGTGACAGCGGTCAGGTCGCCCATCAGCAGCGGACCGGTCTGACCGAGTTGCGTGATCTGTTGGCGGCTCTCCCCGATCGACCGAAGCCGGCACTGTCGCCGCTCGACCGCAATGTCAGTGCGAAGCCGGCGCCGTTCACCGCTTCGGATGTTCTTTGGCTGCAGCGGCTCCCGGCAGCCGACGCGGTCTCGGACACTGAGTATGTCGAGTTGGCGAAACTGGAGGCGCAGGCGGGTCGCGGGTCGGGTGATGCCCGACTGATCGGTTCGATCATCGCACCGGTCCGGGCCCGGTTGCAGGCTGCCAAGAGTGCCGCCGAGCTCGCATCGTTGAAGGCGGTTCCGGTCACGCCGGTTCCGGCGTCGTTGGTGCAGGCGGTCGCTGACACGGTTGTCGCCGAGCTGCCGGCGCTTGCTCACGCGGAGGCGGCTGGGCTCGCCGCGGTTCGGCTGAGGGCGGCGCTCGATGCTCGTGATGCTGCTCTGGCGTTGCGGGTTGCCGAGGCCGAGACGAGGGCTGCAGCCGCATGAGTGACCCGATTCGAGCGTCAGGAGGTGAAGCATGAGTGAGCGGGTTTTTGGTGCGCGGATCACGGCGAATGTGGACGGGTATGTGTCTGCGTTGCGTCGTGCCTCGGGTGAGACAGACAAGTTCACGGCTGGTGCTGCAGCGAACTTCACGAAGGCCGGCGGCGACATGCAGCGTGCCGGTGGCACCCTGTCGCGGGCTGTGACCCTGCCGTTGGTGGCTGCTGGTGCTGTCGCGGTGAAGATGTCGGCCGATTTTGATACGGCGTTCGCGCGGATGGTCG
>JANOEM010000778.1:0-2373 GCA_031413195.1 Actinomycetes bacterium | reverse complement strand
GAACCAACTATAGCCCATATGGTCCCGCTGCGTAAGGCAGAGATGCCCGGATTTAGCGGCAGTCACGGACCCGTACTTCGGCACTCGCGACACTGGCAGAAACCACACGTCGGGGCGTCGACAACGTCGAGGACAGCTGGCCCGCCAGCTGAGTTTCGTCCGTCGAGACGACGCAAGACTGTCAGACTGACCAACCAGAGGGGGCCGCGGCTGCGCCCCGGCTCCCTCTGTAAGGTCTGACTGGTGTAAGTACTACAACGCGCAACGCCAATTGGGGGCGACATGGGGGATGTCATTCGTGCAGTCGTCTTCGTAACGATTGCGATCACCGCTTTACTAGCAATGCTTGGCGCCCTGTATTGGTTGACGAGCAGGCTGCCAAAGAAGTGGCAAGAAGGCACACGATCATGGGTTTTCATTCTGCCCGCGATGATGGCAATGATCGTCGGGTTGCTGATCCCCGCGATCAGAACGCTCTACCTGAGCCTGCTCAACGACAACCAGGACAAGTTCGTCGGCCTCCAGAACTACTCCGACGTCCTGACGACGAAGGGCACCCGACTCACAGTGTTCAACAGCATCACCTGGGTCTTCGCGGGCACGATCTTCGTCTTGATCGTCGGCCTCGCCGTCGCCCGGTTCGCGGACGGGATGCGCGGCGAGAAAGCCGCCAAGTCAGCGATCTTCATCCCTGGAGCGATCTCACTCGTCGGTGCCGGCGTGATCTGGGGCTTCGTGTACGCCGGTCCGCCGTTCGATGTCGGCCTCTTGAACAGCATCACCAACGCCATTCCGGGCCTGCCGGCCAGCATGGGCGGCGACGGTGATCGGCTCTGGCTGCTCGAACGTGGCTTTGGCGGGTTCGATCCACCCAACACGCTGCCCGGCTTCAACACGTTCCTGCTCATCGTTATCTTCATCTGGGCCTCGACAGGTTTCGCGACCGTGATCTTCTCGGCAGCGATCAAAGGCGTGCCCGAAGCGTTGACCGACGCTGCCAAGGTCGATGGCGCCACCGATCGGCAAGCGTTCTACAAGGTGACCATGCCGTACATCCGCGCCACGATCGTCACCGTGGCGACCACCACGACGATTGCGGGGCTCAAGGCGTTCGACATTGTCAATGCCACCACTGGTGGCCGCTTCGGCACAAGCACGATCGCCAACGAGTTCTACGTCACCAAGTTCGTCCAGGGCCGTGGTGGCCTCGGGTCCGCGCTTGCCGTGATGATCTTCATCCTGGTTGTCCCCGTGGTGGTGCTGAACCGAAGAGCGCAGAAACGAGCAGAGGAGATGATGGGCTCATGAGCGTTGACGCACCAATCGCTGCAACGACGAAGGGGCGTCCGGCGAAATCGGAGTTCCAAGAGCCGATCGGCAGATCCGCGGCCGCGTCACTCAGCAGCAGGCCAGGCCGCATCCTCGTGTACATGTTGATGTTCCTGTGGACCGTGCCGACGTTCGGAATCTTCATCTCGTCGTTCCGACCGGAGATCGACGTGAAGACGACCGGGTGGTGGACCTGGTTCACCGATCCGAGCCTCACGCTCGAGAACTATCGCCGCGTGCTGTCATCGGCGCCGGGCGAGGCCAACATGGGAAAGTTCTTCTTGAATTCTTTCAGGATCACGATCCCGTCCGTCATGTTGTCGGTCGGCATCGCTTTGCTCGCCGCGTATGCATTCTCGTGGATGAAGTTCAAGGGGCGTGATTGGTTGTTCGTCGCCGTGGTGGCGCTGCTCATGGTGCCGCTGCAGATGGCGTTGGTCCCGTTACTCCAACTCTTCACGGGTGGTGCTCACATCGGTTCGATCGCGATCTTCCCTGATCTCAACCTCACCGGCAGCATTGTCGGCGTCTGGATCGCACATGTGGCGTTCGGTCTCCCGTTCTGCATCTTCATCCTCAAGAACTTCGTCGGGGCACTGCCAAAGGAGATCATCGAAGCGGCGCGCGTCGATGGAGCAGGTCATGTCACGACCTTCGTGAGGCTGGTCGTGCCCCTGTCGGTGCCGGCGATCGCATCGTTGTGCATCTTTCAGTTCATGTGGATCTGGAACGACTACTTGATCGCACTGATCTTTGCTGGCCGCGAGAACTTGCCCGTAACGGCGAAGCTCGCACAGGTCACTGGTGAGCGAGGCAACGCATGGCACTTGCTCACGGCCTCCGGCATGATCTCGATGATCGTCCCGATCGTTGTGTTCTTTGCACTGCAGAGGTACTTCGTCCGCGGTCTCCTCGCCGGCGCGGTCAAGGCATAGGGCACGGCATACTGCTTGCCGTCCACGGACGAGGCCGTCAGGACGGCCGGCATCTTTTCAGCAAGGCCTTCAGCCGCCCAGACATCCGAGACATCCTCCAGAAGACCAA
>JANOEM010000777.1:0-2728 GCA_031413195.1 Actinomycetes bacterium | reverse complement strand
ATCGCCTTCCGGGCCCTGAATCTGACCGACAGCACCCGAGGGCGGGTCTACGACCCGTCGCAGACCAACTCTCCGATCTACGAGCGGCAGTTTGTCGTGGGTCGCTCGTACAAGATCACGCTCTCGTATCTGTTCTGACGGAGCTCCCGGACGAGGTCCCGGTTTCGGCCCCGCACGAAAATGCGACCGGGGGCACGCCCAAACTTCACATGGCGGTACCGGGTTCGACACCCCGGCCCGCCATGCTCCCGGCAGTCCAGAAGAGTGGACCACCACCGCATGTGCGGAATTCCCAACCTCAATCAGCCATGACGAGAAGAGAGAGACAATGAAGACATTGCGCTTAGGAATCGGAGTACTCGCGACTCTTGGGTTCGCAGCGAGTGCGAACGCATTGGTCTGCTACGACCAGGCAGATCTGGACGCAGCGGGCGCGAATGCGACTGTAGTGTGGGGCGACACGGCACCCGAAAGCGAGATCATTCTCGAAGGGACGATCTTCGTCCGCGCCAATCAGACGCTCCAGATCCTGCCCGGAACGATCCTGCGGGGACTTCCCCGGCTCGACGTCGCCCTTTCGGCGGCTTCTTCGCCGGGTTCGCTGATCGTGACCCAGAACGGCAAGATCGAAGCAATCGGCTCGCCGACGAGCCCGGTGATCTTCACGACCGCCGCGATGGACAACGACGCCGACAACAACCCGGATGAAAACCCGGGCGACCCGGCCTTCTTCGAGCAATACGACTGCTCGACGATGCCGGCAGTCACGTTCTATGACGCCGATCCGATGAACGTCACGCGGCCGCCGCTCGCCCAGAACGGTCGCAGCAACGTGCAGCTCTGGGGCGGGCTGGTGATCCTCGGCAACGCGCCGACCAACCTCGACCGCAGCAAGACGGACGGCGGCGGTGGCGCAGCGGCCGGCTTCGGCAAGGGCTTCATCGAAGGTCTCGATGGCCTGGCATTCTCGACCGCGGACCGGACCTACGGCGGCCAGTACCCGCACGACAACTCGGGCACGCTCCAGTACGTCCGCATCCAGTTCGGTGGCGACGAGATCGGCGTCGCGAACGAGATCAACGGGCTGACGCTCGGTGCAGTCGGGGACGCCACCACGATTTCGCACGTCGAGGTCTACGTGAACTTCGACGACGGCGTCGAGTGGTTCGGCGGCACGGTCAACGGCGACCACATCTCCGTGCTGTTCGCGGGCGATGATCAGTTCGACGTCGACCTGGGCTACACCGGCACCAATCAGAGCATGCTCGCGATGCTGCCGTTCTTCACCGCAAACGTGGTGGATCCCCGGACCGGCAACAACATCTTCGGTGCGGACTCCGGTGATGAGGGTTGCGAGTGCGACGGTGATGATCTCGGGAGCGGCACGCCTGCCGGTTCGCTGATCGTACCGATCTTCAGCGGTATGGCGATCGCCTACTCGACCGGTGCTCCTCCGGGCGCTGGCGATGACGTCAACTACCCCGGTCGCGCACACTTCTCGTCCTTCTACAACATGACGGTGCTCTCCCACAACGGGCTGTCCGGCACCGACTTCGCTCCGACGGCCACTGCCAACGGGGGGATCGAGATGCGCAACGGTTTCGGTGGCATGATCGCGAACTCGATCGTTGCGAACACGGGCTCGGCGGCACCGATCACGTGCCTCACCACCCGGATGACGGGCTACAACTGCGCGGAGAACGTGAACAAGACCAGCATCCCCGGCCGCACGCCGGTGGTGCGCATCGTGTCGTCGGTGTTCGACGGTTACGTGGCAGCGATTGCAGGCAACCCCCTGCAGGCGCTGACGAACGGCAACGCGATGGACTCGAATTCGTCCTTCCACAACATCACGCAGGCCACAGGCGGATTCTCGGGCTTCGTCCAGGATGACTACACCTTCAACCCCGAAGGCGACGTCAACGGCGAAGTCAACATCAGCCTGAAGCCGGTCAACGGCGTGATCGTGCCGATTCCGTCGGGTTCGGGCGGGTACGACTTCGGTCAATCGACCGGACCGGATCGCTCGATCAACTACCGCGGCGCGTTCTCGACTGCCGAGCCGCTGTGGACCGATGGCTGGAGCGCTCTCTATGTCGCGGGGCTCCTGTAATCGTGGTGTGTTTCCCTGAACCCTCAGTCATTGAAAGAGTGATGAAGTCATGAGACACATCTATCTAGCCACAGCGTCGACCTTCGCGGTCCTGGCCCTCGGGTCAGCTGCCGCGCAAGCGGAGACGATCGCGGGATGGGATTTCTCCCAGTACCGCGGCGCAGGTTCGATGACGATCGACAACAGCACGTTCGTCAACACGCTGAGCGCCAACTACTCGAGCCAGGATGGGAGCTTCGGCGCCGGTGCGGATTCGGCGACCTTCGGCACCCTCTACATGGACGGAACCGGAGGTTCGTCGAACATCTCGGCGGGCTTCGGAACCGGTGACGTGCAGCCGGTCGCGGCGAACGTCACGAAGAACCTGAACGGACCGGCGACCATCCCGGGCGCCTCGTCGTTCAACACCTTCACGGTGTTGGGAGTCGAGGGTCAGGTCAACAAGCAGTACACGGCTCTCGGGGCAATCGACAACTCACCGTCGATCGTCTTCGAGGCGGACCTGACCCCGAACTATCCGGGGCCGGGAGTCGGTGGGACGGGCTGGTCGGTGAGCTTCGCCGGCCTGACTCGCGAAGAAGCCGGCTGCGACGACGGCAACCCGGTCACCGTCGG
>JANOEM010000776.1:0-1791 GCA_031413195.1 Actinomycetes bacterium | reverse complement strand
TGGCAACCCGTTTCGACTGAGCCGCGATCGTCAACAACGGGCGTGGGAGTTCATCACCGACAACCCCGCGATGCTGGACTACTTCGTCGACGGACGTGATCATCTGATCGCCACTCTCGACAGGCCACATGGCAGCGACCTCAAGTCCGACATCGCAGCCTTGACTGCTATGTCGGAAACCCTCGGCCTCCTCGACGGGCTGTACCAGCGCCGAGAGGTGAACGCCGCCGATCACGACCGAGCCCAGTGGGATCTGTGGTGGGACATCGCGGGCCTCGTGCCCGGCGCGTTGCCGGCATCCGGTCTCACCAAGGCCGGTTTCAACCTGACCGAGATCGGCCTGCGATCGATGCTCGAGTCGAACGGCTGGGGTCCTGCCGACGCCGAACGAGTCCGGCTTGACGCGCTTGGGGACTCAGAGACTCGTCTCGCGATTCTGGCTTCGGTGGCCGTCTGCTCGACGTTCGAAACGTTCGTTGCGGATGGCCGAATTCCCGCACAACCGGCGCCGCCGGTGCCCGATGTGGACAGTCCCGATGTCGGTCTGGAGTACCTCACTGCCCTGCACGACTGGGCTGCGAACGCCGACATCGACGACGCCTCGGTGGCGTGGTTGCTCCTCGCGGCGACGACATTCGTCGGTCCCCACGAACTCGCCGTGAATCGTGCGGCAGAACTCAGCGCAGACGAGGAGCAAGACTGAACCGGAACAAGACTGAACCGGAGCAAGACTGACCTCGAACTGAATGTCTCAATCGCACATAAATGTTCGGTTGAGACATTCAGTTCGCAGTTCTCGACGTCTCAATGCTTGGTACCAACCCTCTACGGGATGGGAACAGTCGTCGAGAACAAGATGCTGTCCGTCGGCTGCGGTGACACATAGATGTCCAGTACCCAGTCGCCGGGAAACGCAAGGGTGATGGTCCCGCTGTAGTGATTACCGCTCTCGGCAACCAGAGTCACCGGTCCGGGCGGGACCTCGCCCGAGGGTAGACCTATCCGAGCCGTCAACCCCGAGATCGGCACGAGACTGCCACTCGCGGGAACGACAACGATGTGAACCTGATTCGCGCCGACCCGACCCGGTGTCAACGAGACCTCGACGATCACGCCCGAGTCGGCGAGGGAAGCGGTGAACACACTGCTTTGCGCGGTGGCCTCCGGCGGGAGTGCGACCATGCCTGCCGCCAACCCCAAGACGACGACGCCGAGTAGCGACTCGACAAGCACGGTTCGGCGAAGCGAGGACGGGCCGTCGTTGTCGAGCAGCCACCGCGAGGCTGCACCGATCGTCACGAGCAGTACGGCGACGGTGCCCTTGACGAGCAACAGCCGGCCCCACGATGTGTCGGTCAACGAGTCGAACCCGCCACCGAGCCTCCACGCCTGCAGGACACCTGTGGCAACGATCAGCGGGACAGCGACGGTTGCCATCTTCGAGAACGAGCGGACGGCAACGATCCGGTGGTCGTCGCGCAACCATTCCCGACCGCCAAAGGCGATCATTGCCAACCCTCCGATCCACAATGCGACCGCCGTGAGGTGCACGGCGTCGAGACTCATCCAGAGCACCGGCTTGTCCTGCACGCTCGGGTGACCGCTCCCGCTGAACGTGAAGATCGTCAGCAGCCCGAGCATCGGTACGAGAGTCCTCCACCACACCTCGCGATACCGCGAGTTCGTCAACAGAACACCGCCGAACAGCACGAGCAGAAACACTCTGGCGACCAGCAGGCCACCGGTTCGTGTGTCGGCGATGTCGCCCCACAGGGACGAATCGAAAGAATC
>JANOEM010000775.1:0-2679 GCA_031413195.1 Actinomycetes bacterium | reverse complement strand
GTCGCAGGTTCGAATCCTGCCGAGGTCGCCAGTCTCTTCAAGTTCCATCCAATAAAGTGGTGCATAACTTCTCCCGCGAATTGAAATGATGACTTCATCTTGGCAACGTCTCGGATGTTGCCGGTGCGGATCCTGCCGGGCTCTCCAGTATTTTGAGAAGTTTCGAGACGTGGCAGACATACCCAAAAGCACCCGGCCAATGCCCCCACCAACCCGAGTTCTATCGATCGGCCCCAACCGAGCAGACGCCGAACATCACCAATCCCAGCAATCAACATCTCGCGATCCGCGGCCGTCAGATCGATCCCGCCGACCCCGTCAATCAGACTGTGCACCGCTGCCAATTCCATACCCACAACCGTACGCGCGGGGTGTGACAGAGTCGTTTTGGGGGCCTGCGGTTGCACTGATACAGCTCCGCTCGTCGCGACGGCTACACGCGTTCCCAGTACCGACGAAGTTCCCAATCGGTGACGCTCTGGTTGAACGCCTGCCACTCGCCACGGGCCATGGTCAGGATGTGGTGGTGGACCTCGTCGCCGAAGCATTCGCGTGCGATCGTGCTGTTCTCCCACAGTTCGATCGCGTCACGCAGGTTCCAGGGGATCCGCGGGATCTCCGGCGCCTCGTACCCGTTGCCGACGAACGGTTCGCCGAGTTCGAGTTCGTGGCGAATCCCGTACAGGCCACCGGCCAGTGTTCCGGCGAACGCGAAGTAGCTGTTCGCGTCGCTGCCGGGGATACGGCATTCGACCCGCGTTCCCTTCCCATGCCCGACCAACCGGTACCCGAGCGTGCGATTGTCGACACCCCAGCCAATTCCGGTGGGAGCCCACGATCCCGGCTGGAACCGCTTGTAGCTGTTGATGGTCGGAGCCCACAGCAGGGCGAACTCGCGTGACGTCGCGATCAGGCCGGCGAGGTAGTGGCGGAACACCTTGCTCATCCCGTGGTGCTCGTCGGCCCCCGGTTCGCCATGACCGTCGAAGAGCGCCGTCTCGCCATCCGGACTCCACAGGCTGGAGTGGATGTGGCACGACGAGCCCGTGTCGTCGAAGTCGTACTTGGCCATGAAGCTGATGCTGCGACCGTCGAGCGCCGCGATCTCTTTCGCACCAGTCTTGTAGACGCTGTTCCGATCGGCCATCTCGACTGCGGTGGTGTAGTCGAGGTTGATCTCGTGCTGACCGCGACCGGCTTCACCTTTACTGAACTCGACCGGCACCCCCGCGAGTTCCAGGTTCCGGCGGATCTGACCGATGATGTACTCGTCCTTGGTGGTCTGCAGGACGTGGTAGTCCTCGAGCCACGGGCTGTGCGGGACGAGGTCGCGGTATCCCTTGGCGTGGGCCTCGTCATAGGTGTCCTTGAACAGGTAGAACTCGATCTCACTCGCGACCATCGGCAGGAATCCGAGCTCGGCTGCAGCCTCCACCTGGCGGCGAAGCACGGTCCTCGGCGCCACTTCGACCAGTTCCTTGGTGGTCACGTCGGACAGATCGCACATGATCATCGCGGTCTTGGGAACCCACGGGATGATCCGGATCGTGTCCCAGTCGGCGGTTGCCAACATGTCGCCGTATCCCTGCTCGTAGCTGGTGAAGCGGTAGCCAGGGACCGGGTTGTTGTCCATGTCGCAAGCGATCAGGTAATCGCAGTTCTCGGTCCCACCATCGGCGACGCTCTCGAGAAAGAAACGGCCAGTGGTTCGCTTCCCGGCGAGGCGACCCTGCAGATCAGGGAAGGCCATGATGACCGTGTCGATCTCGCCACTGCGGATCTTGATCTCGAGCTCTTCCCTGGTGACATGCACTCGTTCCGACATGCGAGCACTGTAGATGAATCAGGCCTTCTTCTTGACCTCTTTGGCCGGCTTGAGCACACCCTTGGCCAATGCGTCGTCGAGATACAGCTCGGCCTCTTCTGCGCTGACCTTGAGGGCCGGCGCGATCTCGCTGATCAGGTTGATCCGGGCCCGCTCGTACATCGTCCGCTCGGCGGCGGACAACGATGCGTCGCGGTTTCGAGCAGCCAGGTTGCGGACCACTTCGGCCACCTGATAGACGTCGCCGCTCTTCAGCTTCTCCTGGTGGTTCTTGAACCTGCGGCTCCAGTTGGACGGCACGCGGGGGTCGGCCTTGGAAAGCACCGATACCAGGTCCTCGAGCTCGTCGGGAGACACCGGCGGGCGAACCCCGACATCGGCGGCACGCGACACCGGGACCGACAACGTCATCTCGTTGATGATGGTCCGAAGGATCAGGTATTCCTGGGTCTCACCGAAGGCAACGACTTTCTTGGTTCCCTGCACGAGACAAGCACCGTGCTGGGGATAGATGACGGTGTCGCCCTTTTTGAACTTCACGCGGAATACCTCACGAATCTCGCTGCCGAACTCGAATCAAACAGTCCCCCAAGGGTAAGGGTGCAGAGGCCGATTTCCTACGGGGCCCGAGCGCCAGGACGACGCGCCGGGTGCGCGATGATGCGATGTGCCATTGCTCGTTCCGATCACTACGGCCGCCCCGTGAACATCGAGGACCTGTCCACTCCCGCATTGATCGTCGATCGCGCTGCGCTGGATCACAACCTCGCGACCATGGCCGCCGTACACCCCGGTAGCCGGCTTCGACCGCACGTCAAGGCGCACAAGTGCACGGCTTTGGCGAGCGCACAGGC
>JANOEM010000774.1:0-3630 GCA_031413195.1 Actinomycetes bacterium | reverse complement strand
AACACGATCGAACCGTCGACATCGAGTGACACCTGGCTGGTGCACAGGATCCGCAAGCTGGGCGCCGCGTCGAGCAGCCGGGAAGCGAACTCGGCGGCGGCGTCGACGACGTGTTCGCACTTGTCGAGAATGACCAACGCGTCGCTGCCCTTGAGACGCTCACACAATGCGGCTTCGCCGCCCGTGACGTTGACAGCCGCAACGAGCGCGTCGACGACATCGTTGGCTGTTGTGGCGGTTTCGAGTCGTGCCAACCAGACGCCGCCGACCCCGATGCCGTGCGCTCTGCCCGAGCGACCGGTCGCGATCGCGATCGCGGTCTTGCCGATGCCGCCAGGTCCAACGATCTCCACAAGCCGACTGTCGGTGAGTAGATCGCACAAGACGTCGATCTCGCTGTCGCGGCCGACAAGCTCCGCCGTGATCGACGGGAGGTTTCCGACGAGCGGCATCCGGGCGACAGCCGCTCGGACCGGTTCGATGGCCACGTCGTGAATCAGGATCTGTTGCTCGAGTTGTCGCAGTTGCGGTCCGGGGTCGAGTCCGAGCTCCTCGGCCAACTGCAGCCGAACCCGCTGGTATGCCGCCAGCGCGTCGGCTTGGCGCCCGGCCTGGTACAAAGCAGTGATCAGTAGCGCCCACAGGCTTTCCTGGTACGGGTGGCGCGTGACGGCCACTTCCAAGTCACCGATCACGTCACCGGTGTCGCCGAGACGCAACCGTGCCGAACAACCCGTCTCGATGAGCTGCAGTCGTGCAGCATCGAGACGAGCTATGTGCGGGACGACCCACTCGCCATCGCCGGCGGCCGTGAGGACATCACCGCGGAACATCTGCAATGTCGACGCGCACAGCTCGGCAGCGCCGCGATCGTCGCCGTCGCCGAGCAGCGCCGCCGCTTCGGTTGCGCGAGCCACCACTGCTACCGCGTCGACATCGAGCGGATCGACGACGAGCGTGTAGCCGCCATCGCCACCGACGACGACTGGCGGATCGCCAAGGGCACGCCGCAGCTTGGCGATTTTCGACTGCACGGTGTTGCGACTCGTGCGAACCGAATCGTCGCCCCACAGGTCCTCCACGAGCCGGTCCGTGCGCACCGAGGTTCCAGCGTCGAGCGCCAGACGGACCAACAACTCCGAGGTCTTCCCGGCCGGCACCGAGATGAGCTGATCTGCGCGTCTGACCTCGACGGGTCCCAACACCGAAATCGACAGCACCGTCAAAGCCTACGACGCCCTCAAATCATGCTTTCACCACGAGACCGGGCCACTGCGTCGGACGCGATCCAAGCAACGATCAGGCTGTCGGGATAGTCGACGAGATGATCGCGCGCCAAGGCGTCGACCAGGTCGCTGTTGCCGCTCAAATGGGCTCGCGCGATCTCCACGACGTGGCGATCCCGAGTCGTCGACGCGGCTGCAAGCGCCCGGTCCAGCCGGCTGGGGAGCCGCTCCAGAAGTGCAGCCATGACAATCACGATCGCCGATTCGGCGGTGTCGGCCTGCTCCAGGACCCAGGCGCTCGCGTCCGGGTCACCGCCGATTGCTTGGCGGATCATGGCATCAACGATGTCTTCGCTCATCTGGTCAGCGTGCATGGCGGTCCTGACACCTTCCTGACACCTGCGGGTGCCCTGTGGCCGTTTCGTGTCAGCCAAGTGTCACGGCCTTGGCTCACTGTCGGACTCGACGGGCAGCACCGCCCGCACCGACAGAAGAAAGTAGGCACTCGTGCTGAAGCGCATCACCTCCTGGTCGTTCCTCCATCGTCGCATCGTGGTCGTCGCATGGATCGCCATCCTCGTTGCGGTCAACCTCGCGGCGATGACCTTCGGCGGACGCAACAAGCAGGAGTTCATGTCGCCAGGCACGGACTCGAAAGCCGCCATCGATCTCCTCGACGAACGATTCCCCGCCCAAGCCGGCGACACGATCTCGATCGTCATTCACGACGATGCCGGGGTCACCTCGCCTGCGGTGGTCGCAATCGCCGAGCCGTTCGTCGAACGGGTTCGTGACATGCCGCACATCGTGGCCGTCACAGCGCCGTGGGATCCGACCGGTGCCAACCAGATCTCTGGTGACGGCACGTTCGGCTACGCCATCGCCCAGCTCGACTCCACCAGCGCTGCGTTCCCGATCGAGGTGGCCACCGAGATGCTCAACCTGGCCGCCGAGGCCCGCGCCGCCGGTGTCCAGATCGAGCTCGCCGGCCAAGCGATCGACAACGCCCAGTCCACGAGCATCGGCGCCGAAGGACTCGGCCTGCTCGTTGCTGCGATCATCTTGCTGATCGCGTTCGGCTCACTCGTCGCCATGGGGCTGCCGCTCGCCACTGCGTTGTTCGGTGTCGGAGTCGGCCTCGCCGCCGGAAGCCTGCTGACCAACATCTTGGACATCCCCGAATGGGCCAGCTCCGTGGCAACAATGATCGGCCTCGGTGTGGGAATCGATTACGCCCTGCTGATCGTCACCCGGTACCGCACCGAGCTCGCCCACGGCGCGAACCCAACCCAGGCCGTGACGACCGCGATGGGCACCGCCGGACGGTCGGTTGTGTTCGCCGGCATTACCGTGGTCATCTCCCTGCTCGGCATGTTGACCATGAACCAGCCTTACGTCGCTGGCGTTGCAGTTTCCGCGGTGGTCACCGTGCTGGCCGTGATGCTCGCCGCGCTGACACTGCTCCCGGCGTTGCTGGGCTTCACCGGCCGCAACATCGACAAGCTGCGGTTGCCGTTCCGTCACCCCTCGGCTGAACACACCGGCCGCGGCTTCTGGTATCGCTGGAGCCGCTTCATCCAACGCCGACCGATCATCACCGGTCTCGCTGGAGCACTCGCCCTCGGCGTGTTGATCGCCCCTGTGGCCGGGCTGCGCCTCGGGTTCCCCGATGCCGGCAACGTTCCGACCAACCTCACCACCCGCCGCGCCTACGACCTGATGACCGACGGCTTCGGTGCGGGATTCAACGGCACGTTCGTGCTTGTCGCCGACAACGGAGACCAGGCAGCGATCGCAACACTCACCGACCTGCAGACCACGCTCGCATCCACGCCCGGCGTCGCTGCGGTGTCGCCGCCGATCGCCAGCCCCAACGCGGATGCGGCAGTCATCAGCCTCACGCCGGTCGCCAGCCCGCAAGATCAAGCCACGACCGATTTGTTGTCGGCGCTGCGCGACGACGTCGTTCCCGACGTCCTGGCTGGCACCGACCTGACGGTGGTTGTCGGTGGCATCACCGCCTCGTACGTCGACCAGACCGACAGCATCTCAGCTCGGCTTCCGCTGTTCATCGGCGCAGTCATCGTGTTGTCGTTCATCTTGCTGCTCGCCGTGTTCCGCTCGGTACTCGTCGCTGCAAAGGCCGCAGTATTGAACCTGCTGTCGATCATCGCCGCCTACGGAGTTGTCGCCTACGCCTGCCAAGGCGGATGGTTCGGGCAACTGTTCGGCATCAGCACACCGACCCCGATCCCAGCGTTCATCCCGATGATGATGTTCGCGATCCTGTTCGGATTGTCGATGGACTACGAGGTCTTCATCCTCTCTCGAATCCGCGAGGAGTACCTGCGAACCGGCGACAACACCACCGCAGTGGCCGACGGCCTCGCCGCCACCGCCAAGG
>JANOEM010000773.1:0-6869 GCA_031413195.1 Actinomycetes bacterium | reverse complement strand
GAGCAGTGCAGCGACCGCGGTATCGCTCCCACCGCGATCGTGTTCACGTCGTCCAGCGGTGGTACTCATGCCGGTCTCGTCGCAGGCAGGCACCTCGCCCTCGAAATGGGTCACGAGGTCCCGGGTCTCGTGGCGATCGGGGTCGCCAAAGGCGTGGTGATGGGGATGCCCGACATCGCCGAACTGGCGGCCGACACGCTGGGCCTGCTCGGCGTTACGGTCAACGCTTGCGAGATCGACCCCTCCGCGGTCCAGGTCGATTCGCGGTGGCTCGGTGATGATTACGCAGTGCCGACGACCGCCGGTGATGACGCGATTCGGTGGGCGGCGACTCACGCCGGTCTGGTGCTCGACCGCACCTATTCGGGCAAGGGTTTTGCGGGTCTGCTCGGCAACTGCGCGCAAGGTCGATGGCGCGTCGATGACGACGTCGTCTTCATCCACACCGGCGGTCTGCCATCGGTGTTCGTCCCCGGTGGGATGCCTGGTTGACCACTGCCGCTCCGGGTCTCGTGTGACTTGCGTGACGCACGCCCCTTTGCCCGAAGGTCGGGTACTCTCGCCGGGATGGACGTGGTGCTTGCAGTCGACATAGGCGGTACCAAGATGGCTGTCGGGCTGATGACGATGGCCGGCGAGTTGATCGACATCGCCCGAACCGAAGTCGACCACGGTCTCGATGGCGAGGGAATCTTCGGGCAGTTGACTGAACTCGTCGAAGCGCAGTTGGAGCGGGCGCGCGAGCATCACGACGCGCGGCCGGTGGTCGTCGGCGTCGGCAGCGCAGGGCCGGTCACCAAGAACTGCGCAGCCGTGTCGCCGATCAACATCCAGGCCTGGCGGGGCTTCGCGCTGCGCTCGCGGCTGCAGGACCTCACCGGCTTGGCGGTGTACGGCGACATGGATGCCAAAGCACTCGCGCTGGCTGAGGGTTGGGTCGGGGCTGCCCAGGGCCGCAGTAACTTCATGGCGATGGTCGTGTCCACCGGCGTTGGGGGTGGCATCATCCTCGACGGTCAGCTCCTCGACGGAGCTACTGGTAACGCCGGCCACGTCGGCCACGTGATCGTTGAGCCAAACGGTCGTCGATGCGTATGCGGAGCGCGTGGATGCCTCGAGGCAGAGGCATCCGGGCCGGCGATCGAGGCGATCACCGGCCGCTCACCGACCGAGCCGACCTACGACATCATGGTCAGGACAGGACGATTGGTCGGCCGCGGCGCTGCGTCGGTGTGCAATGCGCTCGATCTCGATCTCGTCGTCGTCGGCGGATCAGTCGCCTTGGGTTTCGGCGCGACGTTCTTCAATGCAGCCCAGGACAGCCTGTCCGAACATTGTCGACTCAGCTTCACTCGCGGCGTGCACATCACTCCCGCAAGACTCGGCGATCGCGGTCCCCTCATCGGCGCGGGAGCCGTCGGCATCCGCGGGCTGCACCGCGCCGCCCGCTCGGAGCACCGCGCCCCCCACTGATCGTTCATGTCACCACCAGCGATCGGTTTTCGTAACTTGCGGTGACATGAATGTTCAAACGGGGTGGGTCCGACAGCGGGGTCAGCCGCCGAATCCGCGGTAGAAGCGTTCCAACGGGCCTGTACCGATGAATCGGTGCCAGAGCGAACCGAACGCGATCGCGAACACCCAGAACACGATCGCGAACATGAGCGCGGTGTCGAGCCCGGTCGGGCCGACCTGACCCCACCAATTGACGAAGGCGTTGAAGACGAACACGTGCAGGATGTACAGCGTCAGTGTCATCTGACCCGCGTGCTGCAACATTCGGGTGACGGCCGCCGTCGGGTACGAGTCGGCGACCCACGAGATCAGGCAGAACGCGACCAACGACGAGCCGAGCGTGCCGGCGGTGTACAACAGTCCTCTGTCGAAGGGTGCCGTCGAGAGCAGCGCGCGCCATCGCAAAGCCGAGTCGCCGGAGCTCGTGAAGCTGTCGGTTGCAAGACGGAGCCCGACGAAGTTGATCGCATACGCGCTCACGAACATGATCGTTCCGGCAAGGATCACGCGCACCCTGTTGCGCGTGATGAGTGGCAGGAACCTGCCCAGTGCGATCCCGGCACACAGGAACGCAAGCCACGGGAACAACGGATGGGTGTAACCAACGAAGGTGCGCAGCAGAAGGTTGCGAGGCGAGTTGACCGGTGGGTCGAGCCATCCGGTGTCGTTGCCTGCGAGTCGCTGATTGATGTCGAACCAGGCCACACCCGCAGCAACAAGCGCGGCGACGATGCCCACGGCGGCCAACCAGCGCAGGGCGAGCGTGAACAACAAGGCCCCGACGATGAAGAACGCGCCATAGAAGAACAGGATCGTCCCGTTCCAGATCCACTCGATCAGGAGACCGAACGAGTACAGCAGCACCCCCCTGCGCACGAGCCGCCAGCGGTCCTCGCGAATGGCCCGACGGTCACCGCTGAGGCGACTGCGATTTGTCAGCAGCGTGATTCCCATCCCGGCGACGAGCACGAACGTTGCAGCGAATCGGGTGCTGAGCGGGCCGTTGTACGGGTCGAAGATCCGCTCGGCGAGTGATCGATCGTTACCGTCGTCGCCGCCATTGAGGTAGCCGTGGTAGTTCATCACGACCACCCCGATCAGCGCGATCGCGCGGGTGACGTCGAGGCCGGGAAGGCGCGCTGCTCCGGTGCTATTGACCTGTGGCCGTTCGGCAAACAGGTCAGTCACGGACCCACTCCAGTTCGTCGATCGCGGTTGAGATGAGTGGGCGCTGCACATCGACTCGGTCACCGATGATCGGGCACGGATCGCTGGCGGGCACGAACACCATCGACGTGTGCATGTGTGGTGGCTCGAGCATCGTCAGTCTTCGCCGCTGGAAGTGGAAGGGGCTGAGACCTTCGTCCAGCGCCCGCACTCCGTGCGCAGAGCCAGCAGCAACGAGGATGACGCGACCGTCGGCGTGCACGTCTGATCCTCGGTACCCGACTCGGTCACCCTTCCCGACGGCACGAACCTCGAGGACGTCGGCCGTGAGATGCAGGAGCGACTTGTCGGCATGCCAGAGTGCGGTTCCGACCCGCACCGACCACGTTCGTGACGGGTGCGAACGGCGGATTCGGTCGAACGTCGAAGTGTCGACGTGGCTGATCGCGATCGGAACGGTTGGGTCGAGATGGGGGAGCCACTCCTCGATCTCGGCGAGCCGGTCTGTCGGCCCACCGACGAGCGGGAGATGCAGCGCGAAGGAATCGACCGTCAATCCTGCCGAGCCGACGCGGGCGATCAGCGCGGGAAGCTCGTCGGGTGATGCTCCGTAACGCCTCATCGACGATTGCAACTTGATCGCTACCGGACCGATTCGCCCCTGTGTGCTGAGAGCATTGACGTGGGCGATGTTCCCCACGGTCAGCACGACCGTCGCGGCAAGGTCGTCAGGCAGACGGTCGATGTGAGGGGTGAGCACCAGACCGACGCGATCGTTCGGGACGTCGCCCGCCTCGTACACCGTGCCGACCGCGATGCGACCTGCGAGCGCCGCCGCGATCGGCATCAGGGTGGATCGACCGAACCCGTAGCCATTGCCCTTCACGACAGGGATCAATCCGGGCATGTCGGCTGCGACCGATTCGATGCTGTGGCGCCACGCCGCTTCACGCACAGAAAGACGCAGGCCCATAGGCCACGACGGTAGCGGCAACCCATGGCTCGGGAAGCGCATCGAAATCCCGAGTTGTGTGGTCGGGATTCGTCCCGTACCCTCGGGTGCATGCGCGAACTGTTCCGGTTTCCCAATCCGGTCAACGAGACGTCGGCCCGGTTGGTCGCCGGTGGCGTCGTTGTGCAATGCGTCGCATTCCTGTTCCTTCGCCAGTGGTGGGTGCTCATCCCGCTGGCGTATGGCTTCGTCGCCAGGGTTGCCGCGGGGCCGACATTCAGCCCGCTCGGACAGTTCGTCACCCGGGTCCTGACGCCGCGGCTGGCCGCCGGGCGTCCGGGCTACGTTCAACGTCTGGTGCCGGGTCCGCCGAAGCGTTTTGCGCAGGCCATCGGGGCGACCCTTTCCGTCGGGGCACTGGTGGCGTGGGGTGTCGGCGGCCAGACGGTTGCTGTCGTCATGATTGTCGGAATCACCATCGCGGCGACCCTCGAGTCGGTCCTTGCCTTCTGCCTCGGCTGCGTGATCTTCAACCGGCTGATGCTGTGGGGCATCATTCCCGCCGAAGTGTGTGTGGCGTGCAACGACATCAGCCTGCGTTGGCCGAGCGCCGACCGGGCCACGACGTGAAGTCGGGCCGCAGCGCCGCCAGCGAGCGTTCGGCCAAGGCCCCGCTCACGACACCCCAGCCGTAGGTCGCGTCATCTGCGACACGAAGCCCGATGTACGCGGCTGGGTTGATCGACGGTCGCATCTTCACCCAGTCCACGCCGGCCGGAACGACTGCAGCGATCAGCAGGGCTCGACGACATCGCTTCGAGATCAGCGCAGCGAGCAGGCAGGCTGGCCACCAGGCGCGGGTCATTGCTGCGGCCAGCGATCGCCCGGCGTACAGGTGGCCGAGCCCTGCAAGGCGAAGGGCCTCTCTCGGGCCGTCGGGAACGTCACGGAGCTTGCGCGCGAGCAGGGCGGTGGTGAGAGCGGCGATCGAACCGCCGAACAGCGGCCAGCCGCCGATTGCGGTGGCCCACGCAGTTGCGCTCCAGCCGCTGACCCGTAGCGGAGCGAGCGCGTTCGGGTGTCGGCGAGCGAGCGTGGCCGCCGATGATCCGTAGTCGAAGCGTTGTCGTGCCCACTTCCGAATGTTCGGGCGAGCGGCGTGATGCACCGTGGAAGCCGGTTCGTAACGCAACCGATAGCCCGCCTCGTCCAAACGCCAGACGAGGTCGACGTCTTCGCCGACGCGCATGGACTCGTCGAACCCGCCGACCGCCTTCAGAGCCTCGCTGCGAACGACGATCGCCGCCGCCGGCACGTAGCTGACCCGGGTTCCTGCTCGGATCCTCGCCTCCTGCCCGCCGAGATCGAGCGGGGAGCGCTGGGTTTCGTAACGTTCGATCAGTGACGGTCCTGCTGCACTGGCGACACGCGGCGAGACGAGACCGACGCGGTCGTCGTCGAAGTGAACGAACAGCGGAACGAGCCAACCGTGGTCGAGGACCACGTCGGAGTCGACGAATGCGATCAAGGCAGTCGTGGCCAATGCCGCTCCGGTAGCGCGGGCTGCGCCGGGGCCGCGGTTGTCAAGGTGCCGAACCACGGTTGCGCCGTGGATCGGCGGGACCGGCGTCGGCGAGGCATCGTCGACGATGATCACGGCATCGGTCCCGTGGCACTGCGCGACGAGCGCCGCGAGGGTGTCGGTTGCAGCCCCGAAGGCCGGGATCACCACCGTGACGTCCATCGCCGACATCCCCGAAGTATTCACAACCGCCGGTGCGGGGTGAATGACGCCTGCGTCCAACAGCCGATCGATCAGCCGGGCGGCGGAGCCGGTCGGGACGATTCCATCTCCTCGATCGATCTGATCGAGCAGCAGCGACCCCGAATCTGTCAATCGGAACAGCACCAATGGCGAGCCACCGATCAGCACCCGACCACCACCGACCCGGCGACTGGTCCGGTCGAAGTGAAATCGCCGGCTGGCAGCAGGACGTTGCGTGGGCGTCATTCGCGCCACGCATCAACTCTGTCGATCAGATCGGTGAGCAGAGAGTCAAAGATCTGCCGCCCCTCTGCTGCAGAAGCCCCGGTTGGATCACCGAGAATTCCGGTCGCGCTCACACCGGCCACGCCCTCGTCTCGCAGGCGCTGGATCAGACTCGCGAGCGGCTCGGTGTTGCCCATCGTGCTCGCTTCGAAGCGGACCAGATCCGGGCAGAGCTCCATCATCAGTGAGGTCTCGGTTCGTCCGGCGTGACTATCGCCGCCCGCGACAGTCGGCCACCAACTGATCACTCGGCGGCCCTCGTCGACGAGCAACCTGACTGCTGCATTGACAGCGCTCAGGTTGCCGCCATGGCCGTTGACGAGGACCACACCAGCACTCCAGTCCGCCGAACGGACGAGTTCAACCAGCACCATCTGCAACGTTGTCGTGCCGATCGAAAGCGTCCCGGGGAACCCCTGGTGTTCGCCGCTCGCCGTGATCGCGATCGGCGACGTGACCATGCAGTCGCTCCGTCGGGCCGCCAATCCCTCGCCGAGCGCGGTCGCGATTCTGGTGTCGGTGTCAAGTGGTAGGTGGGGGCCATGCTGCTCGCAACTCCCGACGGGCACGACCAACAGTGGTGGCGTCTGTCGTTCCGCCAGGTCGGCCAGGTCCGTCCAGGTCTGGAGTCCCAACGACGTCGCGTGCAGGTCGGATGAGTCCATCAGCCGGTCACGTCAGGTAGTCCCAGTCGGCCAGCGCGGCCAGTATCCGGTCGGCGGCGGCTCGCGGATCGAGCGTGATCGGGTCTCCGTGGGCGGCCTTGGTGCCCGAAGCGGTCAACGCTTTGACCCGCTCGAGTGCGCTCGCCGCTGCGGGAGCGACGAGCACCCTCGGTCGTGGGCGGAAAGGACGGGACGTACCGATCGGCTGGGGGTCTGCAACCGTCGGGGGTACGAACGTGTCGACCTGATGTTTGGCGAGCAGCGATCGCAGCGATGCCCGGCGCAGGGTCGCCGTGGAACCCTCGACCGACTGCACGGCCGGCGCCGTGATCGCAAGCCGGTCGCGACGTCCGACGTCGTCCCGGCGGAGGGCCCCGATGCCAGCACTGCCAGCACTGCCAGCACTGCCAGCACTGCCAGCACTGCCAGCACTGTCGGCACTGTCGGCGGCTGCATCGCCACCATCGCCCGTCTCGCCGATGGTGATCGCGACGAGGCCGAGGGCTTGCGCGCAACCGAG
>JANOEM010000772.1:0-6350 GCA_031413195.1 Actinomycetes bacterium | reverse complement strand
TGAAGGTGCTGGCATGGATCACTGCGAGCAGGGCGAGGCCGACCAAGGTCAGCACGAACCCGGCCTCGTCACGCAGCGCGGCGGCAATGGTGAGAGCGGGCACGCCTTCGACGCCCATCAACGGCGGACTGTCCGTGCATCCGCTGTTCAAAGCCTGTCACAACTCTACTGTTTTTGGTAGAGTTGTGACAGCCACTCGGAGGAGGTTGGGATGCTCGTTGACACCTACCGGCGGCGGCTCGCCGCTCACGCCGCAGATCAGTATGGATACGTCACAACCCGTGACGCCACCGATTTGGAGATCCCACCTGTCGAGCTACCAAAATTGGCCGCAACGGGCGGACTGTTGCATGTCGCCTACGGATTGTGGAGATTCGACGACCAACCACGAACCGGCCGGGACCAGTTCATGGAGGCCGTGTTGCGAGTCGGTGCCGACGCCTACCTGACCCACGATGCCGTGCTGGCATTCCATGAACTCGCACAGGTCAACCCGCGACGGATCAGAATCGGTACGCCACACCGGGCGCGTGCGCGGCTGCCCGACTTCGTCGAGGTCGTCCGCCAACAGATCGACCCTGCCGACCTCACCGTCTACGAGGGCGTGCCCTCAGCGACGGTCGCGCGGGCGCTGATCGACTGCCGCGACATGATCATGCGCGACCGGCTCCTCGAGGCTGTCGCCACAGCCAAGAGAACCGGGCTGCTCCGCACACGTGAAGTTCAACGGGTATTCGACGCGATCGGTCACGACGGATGAACACCAAACGCGACACTCCCCCGTCCAACCTTCGGTCGCTTCAAGCCCGGATCGACAACGAAGCCGCATCGAGAAACCAACCGATACGGCGCATCATGCGCGCAGTGGCGAACGTGGCCGTTGGACAGATGCTGCCACCAAGCGTTGTCAAAGGAGGCGCTGCGATGAAGTTGCGGGTCGGTGAACCAGGCAGCCGGTTCACGCCAGACTTCGACGCATCACGATCGGCCAAGATCACCCTCGACGACTACATCGACGAACTCGCCGACCTGTTGGCTGACGGTTGGAGTGGATTCACCGGCACCGTTGAGCAGGAGGATGCCGCCACCCCTGACGGTGTCCCCGCCGAGTATGTGATGCAGCCATTCTCAATCCGGCTCGCCTTCCGAAGGCGGCACTGGCTGACGGTCGCATTCGACCTCGGTCACGATGAAATCGGGAGCACCAAGAGTCACGACCTTCGAATCGCCGACGACCTCATCAAGTTGTTCGAGTCATTGGGACTCGAGACCCCGGCACCCATTCCGGTGCTCGCGTTGGACCATCAGATCGCGCAGAAGCTCCATGCGTGCACGTACGTCAACCCCAAAACAGGTCAGAACGACCGAGCCCACGACCTCGTCGACCTACAGATCCTCGAACAAGAAGAGGCGGTCGACAGGGCCGCCGTCGCCGCAACCGCCCAGCGGCTGTTCACCGCGCGCCAAGGGCACGACTGGCCGCCTACCGATGTCCAGTACGACCGATGGGAAACCATCTACACCGAGGCCGCCACCGGCCTGGATGTCATCGACAACGTCACCCATGCCGTTACGTGGGCCAACGACTTCATCGCCCGAGCCGTCGCTGAGACCAGAAAGTCATAGCACGCCGACGATTGCGGGCGGCCTTGACCTCGGCTACCCGACTCCACCACACCGGTGACGACTGAGCGGCACCGCGCGCTGGCGAAAGACCGGCAGTCCCCCGTTGCCGTCACCCGGTTGGGGGATGCGTCGGCCAGCGTCGCGTCGGACTATGAGACAATGACAAGCGATGCGCCCTCGTTCCGCCGATCCGATGCTGCCGCCGCCTTGGCGCCGTTGCAAGGTCCGATGCGCTGGGGGCCTGACGGCGTGAGCAGCCCGGAGGCCGCGTTCTCGTTGCCGGTGGGCACGGTGACGTTCTTGTTGACCGATATCGAAGGATCCACCCGGTTGTGGAGCACAGAGGCGGCCGAGGCGATGCGTTCGGCCGTTGCCCGCCATGTCGAGATCCTCGATGGCGTGATCGCCGGCCATGGTGGGGTTCGTCCACAAGAACAGGGTGAAGGCGACTCGATCGTGGCCGCGTTTGCTCGGCCGTCGGATGCACTGCGAGCTGCGCGAGATGCCCAACTCGCGCTCGCAGCCGAAGGGTGGCCGACCACACGGCCGCTCTTGGTACGGATGGCTGTGCACACCGGTGAGGCTCAGCTGCGCGATTTGGCCAACTATGCCGGCCAGGCAATCATCCGGACGGCCCGGCTGCGCGGGCTCGGCCACGGCGGTCAGGTTCTGGTCTCCAACGCGACTCGTGATCTTGCGGTCGATCAGTTAGGTGACGAGATCGAACTTCGCGCGCTCGGCGAGTACTCGCTCCGCGACCTCGGCCGTCCTGAACTGGTGTGGCAGCTGGTTGATCGTGGCTTGCAGGATGAGTTCGCCCCACTGACATCAGCGGTGACGACAGCGCACAACCTGCCGCGGAGTCTGACCCCGTTCATCGGGCGTCTCGGCGAGATCGCGACGCTGGCCCGGTTGGTCAGTGAAGAGCGTGTCGTCACGGCGACAGGGTCTGGTGGTGCGGGCAAGACGCGGCTGGCCCAACAGGTGGGTGCCGAAGTACTCGAACGGTTCCCTGCGGGAGTGTGGTGGGTTGAGTTGGCGCCGTTGGATGCGACCGAGGTGGAGAATGCCGTGGCCGCCGCCGTCGGGCTCCGCACAATCGGAACTCAGGTGACCGACGCAATCATCAGCCGGCTCGGCGATCGGCCGGTCCTGCTCGTGCTCGACAACTGCGAGCACGTCCTTGAAGCCACCCGCGTCATGTCGATGGCGTTGCTGGGCCGATGCCCCAATCTGCACATTCTGGCCACCAGCAGATCGATGCTCGACCTTCCTGGCGAGCTCGCCTGGCGCGTACCGCCGATGAGTCTGCCGATCGCGGGTGCAGCGGTCGACGTGAGCTCGTTGTCGCAGTACGACGCTGTCACGCTGTTCATCGACCGCGCCCGCCGAGCACGACCGTCTTTCGTGCTCGACGAGCACAACGCCCCGGCGGTCGCCGAGATCTGCACCCGCCTCGATGGTCTGCCGCTCGCGATCGAACTTGCGGCAGCACGCAGCCGGATGCTCCCTCCAGCCCAGATCTTGGCGGGCCTCACCGATTCGTTCCGTCTCCTCACCGGCGGTTCGATCTCGTTGATGCCGCGCCAGCAGACGTTGGAAGCATCGATTGCGTGGAGCTTCGACCTACTCGGAGCCGATGAACAACTGCTACTTCGGCGACTGTCGGTTTTCGTCGGCGGATTCACATTGGAAGCCGCCGAAGGCGTGTGCGCAGATGCACTGCTCGACGGATATCAGGTCTTCGATCGACTCGATCAACTGGTCGGACATTCACTCGTCCAAGCTGACGACACTTCGATCGGTGCCCGCTTCCGCCTCCTCGAAACGATCCGCCAGTTCAGTGCCAGGCTGCTCGCCGCCGACCCCAACGAAGCGGCCCGGACGGTCGAAACTCACGGCCGCTGGTTCGCAGCATCGCTCGTTTCCAAGCACGACGTCCTGCGATCGGCTCACGCTGGCGACTTTATCGACGCGCTACGCGCCGACGAAGTCAACATCTCCACCGCCTGCCGTTGGTTGATCTCGAATGATCCAGAACTCGCTGTTCGATTGATCGACGCCATCTCGCCGATGGTCGTCTTCGAAACCGGGCGAGTCGTCCGCTACCACGAGCTGTCTCGCGAACTGACCACCACCGTGGCTGGCGACCCGCTGGCAATCGCGTTGTTCATCCACGGCCTCACCGGCGTCTATGTCGGCGGCCTAGCCCGGGGGCTGGATTCGTTGACCCGGGCTGCGGCCGTGGCGGATGAGCGCGGCCTGCTGGCACTCGCCGCGAACGCACGTTGCGTTGTTGCCACCTTGGGTCTATTCGACAATGAGCCGCCTCTGGGCGCCATCGGGAACGAACTGACCAAGCTCGGTGTCGCGGGCGATCCCTGGCTTCTGGCGCGGGCGCTTTCGTCGGTGTCAATGATCGCCGCAACCTGCGGCCACACCGACCTCGCCAAGCGGACGCTCCGGGCGTTATCGAGTATGGACGAACGGAAGCATCCGGTGGTCTTGGGTATGGTCGGTGCGGCACTCGTTGAGGTCGCTGAGAGGGAGGGCCGCCCGCTCGACGTGCTCGTCGAGGGCGAACGAGCCTTGACCGCCCCGATGGGTGACGTCCCGCGAGCGATGATCTGCATGAGTGTGGTGATCGCGGCGACCAATTCACGTCGACCAATACCCGCTGGTGTCGCCAAGGAGCTGACGCTGCTGAACGACGATCTCCCGCTCGTCCGAGGGATGAAGCTTTTCTCGGAAGTCCAGCGGGCATTTGCTGACGACAACCTAGAAGCGGTTGGTTCTCTCATCGCCGCTCTACACGAGGCCTTCGGCGCTGCGGGCCAAGCCGGCAACATTGCTTACGGCCTGATGTGCTACTTGGAGGCACTCACGGGTGTGCATCTCGAACAGCCTCTCGGCACTCAGTTGAGCGATGATCAATTGGCTCGGTCCGAGATCGCACTGGCGTCGGGGGACGTGTCGACGGCGGTGCAGCTCGCCTATGAAACGCTGCGCGCATACGCAGCCGGTGATGCGTGGGACATCACGCTCATCGCTCTCGAACATGTCGCGCGGGTGTTGGCCGCCGTTGGCGAATCACGAGACGCCGCACGAATCCTCGGCGCCTGTGACGCGTTCCGTGAGGAGCGTCAACTCTTCCGGTTTCCGATCGTGGAGCGAGCGATCGAGGCGTCGATGCTGACGGTCCAGGCAGAACTTGGCGACGGTGCCGAAAGGGCAATCGCCGAGGGACGGCTACTCAGTCTCGAAGCTGCCGTCGAGTTCGCTCTTCGCCAACGCAGCAGCCATGCCAAGGAATCGACCGGCTGGTCCTCGCTGACGCCCACCGAGACCCGAGTCGCCGAACTGGTCGCCAGTGGCAAGACCAACCGAGAGGTCGGAACCGAACTGCTGATGTCGCCCGAAACCGTCAAAACCCACCTGTCGCGGGTCTTCACCAAGCTCGGCATCACGAGCCGAAGAGCTCTTTCGTTCGAAGCCGCCAAACACTGAATCCCCTTGGTTTCGCCGAAGCACTGTGAGCTCCTCGAGTGGATGAGGGTGTAGTGCCGGGTGTAGTGCCGGGTGTGGTGCCGGGTGTGGTTCGGGGTGTAGCCGAGCAGCGAGCAAGTCGTCGAGAGCGCACCTGTCCCTCGATTCATCGCTCGGTCGCGCTGCTCGAAGCACACCAGCAGACGCAGAGCGAAGCACTCGCTCGCGTCGACCTCAAGGCAGCGTTCGATGATCGCGTGTTCTCCAACGACGTCGGTGACGCGATGCGCCCCGACTCGGTCGGCCAAGCGTTCCACCGACTTGTCGACAAGGCAGGTGTACCCGTCATCCGTCTGCACGACTTGCGCCACACCCATGCCTCGCAGTGGATGGACAACTTCGACCGCAGTATTCGATGTCTCTTGCGTTTGTTTCGATAGAGGGTACAGTTGGGTCATGTCCAAAGTCCTCGATGATCGTGCACTGGCGAACAACGCACTCGTCGCTCTGCGCCGGCGACCGTCGCGCTTCACGCTGCCCGATGGCACCTCCGTGCGCATTCCCAAGGCAGCGGTCGATGGCCTGATCGAACTACTGACAGCCGCAGCCGAGGGCGACGAGGCAACAATCGTTCGCTCACCACGGGAGCTCACCACGCAGCAGGCGGCAAAGGTCTTGAACGTATCCCGGCCGACGCTCGTGAAGCTGATCGACGACGGCGTGCTGCCGGCACGCAAGGTCGGCTCCCATCGCCGAGTACCACTCACCGATCTGCTTGCCTTTCGCCAGGTTGTCGTGGCGAAACGCCGTGCTGCACTCGACGAGATGACGACCGACGCCGAAGAACTCGGTCTGTACGACTGAGCGCAATGAACCAACCAGTCGCAGTGCTCGACGCCGACGTGCTGGTGCCGGTGCTCGTCTGCGATCTGCTGCTCTCCCTGTTCGATGCCGAGCTCTTCCAGCCCGCGGTCAGCCCAACGATCCTGGCAGAGGTAGAACGAAGCCTCATCGTTGACTTCCCTCGCCTCGATCCAGATGGACTTCGTCGACGAGTCGATGGCATGGCACGAGCGCTTGCCCTGCACGTGCACAAGGTCACCCAAGAGAACGATGTAGCGCTGGCCGGCATCAATCGCAAGGACCGACATGTCGCCGCGCTCGCATTGACACAGCACACCGACCTGGTGGTGACCAACGATCGCCGGCTCCGACGAGAGATCAACGCGCTCAGCCTG
>JANOEM010000771.1:0-19564 GCA_031413195.1 Actinomycetes bacterium | reverse complement strand
TTCAGCATCGTGCCAGTCTGCCAGCGTCACCTCGCGGGCGATGCGCTGTCAGGCGAGTTCGCCGACGACGACTGCAGGGTTCTCGGACGAGACCACTCCGCCGCGCACCTCTTCGGTGACGGCCAACAGATCGACGTTGCCGGTCGCATTGAACACAACCGTTCCAGGATTCGAACCGAGCAGACCGAGCGAGATCAGATTGCCCTCGACGCGACCCCACAACTGATATGTCCGGTCGGGGCCGAGTGCGGGAAGACTGTCGGCGAGCAGGAATCCCCGTCCGTCGTTGTCCACGACTGCGAGGACCTTCAGGCTCGGGTCGGTGTCGGTGGACAACTGCGCGTGCTGCAACGACGTGTCGGCAAGAGCTGTTCGGGCCTGCTCGTCGATACTGCTTGCGGTGGAACCGCCATCGTCATTGGACACTCGCACGGCGACCACCGCGATCGAAGCGGCGGCGGCGGTCGCCACTGCCCACGAACCGATCGTGCGGATCATCCGTTTGCGTCTGCGCCCGGCGTTGATCGGGATGACATCGCCAAGATCCGATGCCGGAGCTGATTCGCTGCCTTCCAACGATTCGGCGATCCGGTCCCAGAGTCCCTCGGGTGCCTGCATCCCGGACCATGCCAACATCGTGGCGACCTCACGGTGCTCGTGGACCTCTGCGCGAGCACGTGGGCTTGCGGCGAGGTAATCCTCGATAGCTCGTCGTTCCTCGTCATCCACTGCGTCGAGCGCAAAGGCGCCGAGCAGATCATCCAACTCGAACGGATTCGTCGCCATCAGTGATCACCCAACGTGACACCAGAAGTCTGCAGGTTGGTGCGCAACCTCTTCAACCCGACACGAATTCTGCTTTTCACTGTCCCTTCGGCCTCGCCGAGCTTCTCTGCCACTTCGCGATACGTCAAACCACCAAAGTACGCCATTTCGATTGCCGCCCGCTCTCCTTCGTGAAGTTCTTGCAATGCTTCTCTGACCTGTGAAGCGAGCGCCATGTCCCACACCTCGCGGTCGAGGTCGTAGCTCGCCGATGCCGCAAGATGGGCATCGCGGTCCTCGCGTCGCCTCCGCGAGGTGTTCGACCGGAGAACATCGACGGCCCGACCGTGCGAATGGGCGAGCAGGAAGCTCCGTAGCGAACCGCGATCCGGGTCGAACCGATCAGGACTGTTCCACAGGCGCAAAAAGACCTCCTGCACCACCTCTTCCGCTTGGGCATGATCGTTGAGCAGTCGCTTGGCGAGGCCGAACACTGCTCCGGCATGCCTGCGGTATGCCTCGGCGAGCGCGCCCTGCTTGTATCGGCCAATGGCAACGACCAACGACGCGTCGGAGGCTGAGCTGAATTCATCGCGCACAGAGTATTTTCGGAGCCGATCGTCCTGCGGATGACCCGAATCATTCATTCCGATGCACTCGTCTCGTTGGGCTGGACCACGGGCACCATCACGAAAGCGCTGACGGCCTCGATGTGCGAGGTGTTGGGGAAGACATCGAAAACCTCGGTGCCCTGATGTGCGTAGCCGTGTTGCTGCAGCAATGTGCAGTCTCTCGCCAATGACCCGACATCGCAACTGACGAGTACGAGCAGAGGCGCCCCCGTTGCGGCAAGGACTCGGGCACCGATCTTGTCGAGCCCGTTGCGAGCAGGGTCGGCGATGACCAGGTCAGCTCGCTCCGGCTGCCAATCCTCGATTCGCGATTCCACCACCCTTGCGGAACTACCGGTGAGATTCACGACTGCGTCGCCGCACGACGAGGCAGACGATTCGACCATGATCACGGCACGAGCCTCTCTGGCAACTGTCGCAGCGAACAGCCCGACACCACTGTAGGCGTCGACAACGGTGGCAGCAGGCATGTCGATTGCGGAGCATGCTCGACCAACCGCGGCGACGAGCAGTTCGGCAGCCTCCGGCGACGACTGGAAGAACGAACCGGATGACACCCGAAATCTGTGTCCCGCGACATGAACGTGAACCGTGCCGCTTGACTGACCGCTGGTGGGCGAGGCAACCACCGCCGGGCCGGCATCACCAGCTCTGACGATCAGCTCCGAATCCGGCGCGATGTTGTCGACAAAACCGGCTGCCAGGAGTTCGTTGATCCGCTGGTCGGCCACCGGGCAGTTCTCGATCGCGACGATGTCATGAGACCGACGCGAGCGAAACCCGAACCTGCCCTCGCTGTCAGCGGCAAGTCGGATGGTGGTGCGGTAGTGCCACGCGGCCACGGAACCTGCTGCCGTGACCACTGGATCTGCGATCCGGGCCGTGCGCCTGAGGGCCTCGCGGACGATCTCAGTCTTCAAACGCAACTGGGCGTCGGGCGCGATGTGCTGCCAATCGCAACCCCCACAACCGCGGTGCCACGAGCTGCACGAAGGCTCGACACGATCAGGCGACCCAACGACCACTGTTACAACGTCTGCGTTGGCGAAGTCCTTCTTCGCGTTGCGAAGCCGCACGTCGACGGTTTCACCCGGCAGCGCACCGGAGATGAACACGACCCGACCGCTCTGTTCACGAGCCAGGGCTGCTCCGCCGACCACCATGTGCGACGTGGTCAATCGAGTTGGTTCCACGTGACGATCGTACGCGCGGCTGTAGCAGCTTGGTTCGTTCGATCGACTGACTGGATGACTGGATAACGTGAGCGACAATGCCTCGCCCGATCGAAATCGCACCGTCCGTCTTGCCCGTCGATTTCTCGAAACTCGGCGAAGAGTTGATCGCGCTGGAGCGGGCGGGGGTCGATCGGATCCAGTGGGACGTGATGGATGGCCAGTTCGTGCCCAACTTGACGTTCGGACCATCCGTGATCGCGAGCGCCCGTCGCCACACCGCTCTCCCGTTCGAAGCGCACCTGATGGTGCTCACGCCTGATTTGATGGCCGGCGAGTACATCGCCGCCGGCTGCGAGAGGCTCATCGTCCATGCCGAGGCGTGCACCCACTTGCACAGAACGCTCGGCAACATCCGCGCGCTCGGTGCCAAGGCCGCCGTCGCCCTCAATCCGGCAACGCCGGCCAGCGCCGTTGCCCACGTCCTCGATCTCGTCGACATGGTGCTGGTCATGACGGTCAATCCCGGCTTCGGCGGCCAGTCCTACATCTCGACGATGGAGCCCAAGATCCGTGAGATCGCGGCGATGATCGCGGCGGCCGGGCTCTCCGACGAAGTGGACATCGAAGTCGACGGCGGCATCGGTCCGAGCACTGTCGAGGGTGCAGCACGCGCCGGCGCGAACGTGCTCGTTGCCGGAAGCGCACTCTTTCGTGACCCTGAAGGTTTGACCCACGCGGTCACGGAGATCCGGGCGCTGGCCGAGTCTGCGTTCGGCCGCTGACCAAGCGCAGCGGCAGCTCTTCAGCGAGCCTCGTCACAGATCCGGCAGATGGCGGCGACCATCTCGACCGGCGATGATCGCTTCGCCGTCGGCCGCCCGGCGCGCCGACACAAAGATCGCGGTGAACAGCCAGCGGATCAGGACGAGCACGAGCAGGATCCCGAAGGCCACCGCGATCGGTGACACGAAAGCCAAGACGATGTTGCGTTGCGAATCCTTCAAGCCTGTGAACAGGCTGTTCGCAACGTCCGTGCCGTCGAGGTGAAGGGTGCGAACCGGATCCTCGATCACCGGACACTCGGTGCTCTTCTCGGTGAGGCCGATCACGGCGTTACCGCCGAACAGGAGATCCGTCTCGCGAACCTTGGAGCTCAAGGCAAATCTCGTTCCCGATGGCGCCGCACCGATCAGGTACTGCTCGCCGACCGTCAAGAACTGCGTCTCGTTCTGGTAGCGGATATCGATCAAGTCGGTCACGATGTAGTCGTCTGCGTCTCCGGCACGAACCTGACCGACCTTGTACCGCGCGGTGTTGCGGTCCTTGACCAACAACGTGCCGACGAACACCACGGACGCGACGGGCGGCGATGGGCACCCAGTTGGGATCTGAACCAGCGGGGCCGACGCCGCAAGGACCGGGGCCGGTGTCGCAGCACCGGAATCCGGGGCCAAGATCTGGGGCGTGGTCTCGGGTGTGGTCTCAAGGGTCGCCTCGACCGTGGTGGACGTGCTCGACTCGTCGGTGCCACCGGGCACGGTTGCGGCCGCAGTTGCCGACACTGCCGTCGACAACAAGCTGACAGTGATCACGAAGAGCCCGAGCGCTGTCAACGTCTTCACGACGTCAAGATACTGCGACCGACCGTCCGCCCGCTGTCACCAGGGCTTCGATCAACGGCCGAGGAAGGTCGGCTCTCGCTTCTCCGCGAATGCAGCGATCGCCTCGGGTGTGTCGCGGGTGGAGAAGTTCACCGTTTGCGCGGCCCCCTCGTCGTCGAGTGCCTGCTCCATGGTCGCGTTCGAAGAGTTGTTGAGCATTCGCTTGGTCTGAGCGAGCGCGATCGGGGGCGATGCAACGAGACGCGCCGCCCACTCATCGACGAAGGCGTCGAGTTCGTCGTCGGCAACCACGCGATTGACGAGGCCGTAGTCGCGGGCCTGTTCGGCGTCGAGGATGTCGCCGAAGAAGGCGATCTCCTTTGCGATGTGCAGACCGACACGGCGCGGCAGCACCCACGATCCGCCGAAGTCGAGTGACAGGCCGCGGCGCGAGAATATCTCCGAGAACCTCGAGGTCGATCCTGCCACCACAAGATCGCAACCGAATGCCAGGTTGCAGCCGGCGCCGACAGCGACCCCGCGCACCTTCGCAATCGATGGCTGCGGCAAGCGGTACAGGGCCAGGGCGACATCGCCGACGCTACGCATCGAGGCCAGTCCGTGACGCGGCGGTCCCTCGCCCGGCGCCTGCCACAGATCGGCGCCTGCACAGAACTCCCCGCCGGCTCCGGTGACTACCACAACCCGATCGTCGGACCGGCCGGAGATCTCACGGATCGCTTCGAGCAGTTCCGCCCACATCTGCGAGGTGGCTGCATTCTTCTTCCGCGGCCGGTTGAGGGTGATGGTGACGACGCCTTCGTGACGGGTGACCTCGATGGTTTCCATAGCGGCCGACGATACTGATGCGATGGGCTACAACCCGCACCGAAAGTTCGTACCAAAGCCGGGAGACCTGTTATTCGTTGTGGCCGCGATTGCGATAGCGGTCGCGTTGGTGTTGTGGGCCTTCGTTGGTTGATCGGGTCGGGTCTTCAGAATGCTCCCTCGATCACCCGGACCTGGACACCGAGCACCGACACCACGTCGAATCGAACTTCTTGCCGGTGCACTGCAGTCATCTGCAACCAGATTGCGGCGAGCCGGCGAATGCGACGCTGTTTGGCGGGGGTGACGGCAAGCGCTGGATCACCGAAGGCATCGTTTGCCCGAGTCTTGACCTCGACGAAAACCACCACCGCCTCGCTGGTCACGATCAGATCGATTTCTCCGGCCGCAACCCGCCAGTTGCGATCAACGATCACGTAGCCCTGCCGCACGTACCAGCGCGCTGCCTGATCCTCGCCCCATCGACCTCGCGCGTTGCGCGATTGATCGCTCAGACCTCCGTCGACGGCAGTTCTTCGACGTTGACGTCCTTGAACGTCAGCACCCGAACCTTGGGGACGAATCGGGTCTTGCGGTACATGTCCCATACCCATGCGTCTGTCAGCACCACCTCGATCAGTGGCCGGGCCGCGTCGCTCACCTGAGTGACCTCGACCGAGTTGGCCAGATAGAACCGGCGCTCGGTCTCAACGGCGAAACGGAACATTGCCGCAACGTCTTGGTACTCCTGCGCGAGTTGGAGCTCTCGCTCGGCCTCGTAGTTCTCGAGATCGTCAGAACTCAATGTGGGGTGCTCTCACCGAGTGCGCGTGCAGTGCTGGTGCCCGAAGGCCGCAGCAATCAGCGGTCGCGCTTTTCCTTGATCTTGGCCGACTTACCGCTGCGCTCGCGCAGGTAGTAGAGCTTGGCCCGGCGGACATCGCCACGCCGGGTGACTTCGACCTTGGCAACGGTGGGAGCGTGGAACGGAAAGGTCCGCTCGACACCGACGCCGTAGCTGACCTTGCGGACCGTGTACGTCTCGGCGACGCCGCTGCCCTGGATCGCGATGACGTTACCCTGGAAGATCTGGACGCGCTCTTTGTTGCCTTCGATGACCTTCACGTGCACCTTGACCTCGTCGCCGGGGGCGAACAGGGGGATGTCAGTGCGCAGGTATTGATTGTCAACAAGATCGGTGGACTTCATGACACGGTCTTTCGTACATCGTCGAATGGCTGTCTGGATTGACAACACGGACAGAGCGGGGACTGAAGGCTCGCAAGCCAGCGGTCAAGGATAGGCCGCCGGGGGGAACTCTTCCAACAGCCGGCGGTCATCATCTGAAAGTCCGCCGACGGCATCGACGAGGTCCGGACGCTGACGCACCGTGCGATGCAGCGCCTGCGCCCGGCGCCAACGCGCGATTCGTGCGTGATCGCCGCTGCGCAGCACCGCCGGGACCTCCCAACCGCGGAACTCCGCAGGCCGCGTGTACTGGGGTTCCTCCAGCAATCCGGCCTCTCCGAAGCTCTCGGTCACGGGGCTCACGCTGTTGCCCATTGCTCCCGGAAGCAACCTCGACACCGCCTCGATCACCGCACACGCGGCCACTTCACCACCCGACAACACAAAGTCGCCGATGGACAGTTCATCGTCGACGAGATGGTCGTGGACCCGTTGGTCGATCCCTTCGTACCGTCCGCAGAGCAGGCTGAAACCTGGCCGGGCCGACAGCTCGAGCGCAAGATCCTGGTCGAATCGACGCCCACCAGGGCCGAGCAGGAAGAGGGGGCGAGGCGGGTCGGCTGCCTCGACCGCAGCGAAGATCGGCTCCGGTCGCATCACCATGCCGGCGCCGCCACCGAACGGATTGTCGTCCACCGTGCGATGGATGTCGGTCGTGTGCTCGCGGATGTCGTGACAGCGCAGATCGAGCAATCCGTTGGTCCGGCAACGGCCGAGCAGGCTCTCGCTGCAGAAGTCGTCGACCAGACGGGGGAAGATGCTGAAGACATCGACACGCATTGCAGGACTCTACGGCGACAGGTGGGAGACCGCCGCAACGACCAGCTCGGATCAGTCGGCCAGGTCGAACAATCCGTCCGGTGGATCGATCACAGTGACTCCGTCGACGCAACTGACCACGAAGATCACCGGCACGAGGGCGCCTGAATCGAGTTCGAGGATGTCGTGCGCGGGATTGGCCAAGACGCTGACGCATCGTCCCCGAACCGTGCCGCCCGATTCGACCACTTCAGAGCCGAGCAACTGATGGACCCACAGCGCATCCGGGTCGTCGATCGGCTCGGCATGAAGCGGTGCATTGGTGAGCGCTTCGATCGAGGTCCGGTCGTCGAAACCGGCGAAGTGCACCAGCCAACGTTGGGGCAGGTGCTTCGACGAGGTGACAGTGCGCCAGGCCCCCCGAGCCCACAAACGCGAACCGACCGCGAGGCGGTCCTCGCGGTCAGTAACGAGATCGACATAGGTGTCGCCTTTCACCCCGTGGGGACGGCGGACCACACCGACTTCGAGCAGGCCAGCGGGAGGCTTCGCCGCTGCCTGGACTTCGAGCCGTTCAGTCATCGACGAAGTCGACGTCCACTTCCACACCGTCACGAGTCGCCGCGGCGCGAACGACGGCGCGGATGCTCTGTGCGGTACGGCCGCGGCGGCCGATCACGCGGCCGAGGTCTCCTGGGCCGACCTTGACCTGGAGCTTGACCCGACCCTTGGACTCTGCACCCTCGACGCGTACAGCGGTTGGATCGTCGACGATGCTGCTCACGACATGGGTCAGAACGGCCGTCGCTGTCGGTGCGGCGAGCGTGCCAACTGCGGCAACGTCATTGCCCGAAGACTCGTCATTGCCAGAGGACACGTCGCTCATTTGGCGGCGGCCCGGGCAGCGCCGAAGTCGCTCCAGGCGCCCGAGATCTCGAGCAACTTCTTGACGCGGTCGGTTGGCTGCGCGCCATCCATCAGCCACTTCACGGCCTTGGCGTTGTCGACAGTGATCACGCTGGGCTCAGCCCGGGGGTTGTACTGACCAACGATTTCGATGAACCGGCCATCGCGAGGCGACCGAGAATCGGTTGCGACAATGCGATATTGCGGCTGCTTGGTCTTACCGACTCGAGTGAGGCGCAGCTTTACTGACATGTGATACAGACTCCTGATGTCTTACAGAACGGCGAAAGGCTAGCGGCACGGCACCCGAGTACCACCCGTCAAATCGATCAGCGCGCTCGCAGCATGCAGATCCACCGATGGGGGACCTAACGGTTGATGGGCTGGTCGAAGGGCATGTCCGGGAAACCGGGCGGAAGGCCCCCGGGAGCGCCCATGCCTGCACCCAGCATCTGTCCCATCTTGCGTTTGCCCTTCTTGCCTCCGAGGGCCATGCCACCCATCCGCTTCATCATCTTCTGCATCTCGGAGAACTGCTTGACGAGACGATTGATGTCACCGACACTCGTGCCGCTCCCAGCAGCGATGCGGTTGCGGCGGCTGCCGTTGATGATCTCGGGCCGACGACGTTCGAGTGGCGTCATCGCGCGGATGATCGCCTCGACCGGTTTGAGATCGTCGTCGCTGATCTTGGCGCCCTTGAGCTCTTTGGGCATTCCGGGCATCATCCCGAGGATCCCGGACAGCGGGCCCATCTTCTTCAACTGCTGCATCTGCTCGAGAAAATCGTCGAGGGTGAACTCACCCGCCATCATCCGTTCGGCGGCTTGTTCGGCGGAGTCCTTCTCGAATGCCTGCTCGGCCTGCTCGATCAGGGTCAAGACGTCGCCCATGCCCAGGATCCGACTGGCCATCCGGTCCGGGTGGAACTGCTCGAACGCGTCCAGCTTCTCACCGGTGGAGGCGAACGCAATCGTGCGGCCGATGACCTCCTTGACGCTCAGCGCAGCGCCGCCGCGAGCATCGCCGTCGAGCTTGGAGAGGATGACTCCGTCGATCGCAAGCGTCTCGTGGAACGCCTCGGCGACACCGACGGCGTCCTGGCCCGTCATCGCGTCGATGACCAGGAAGGTGTAGTCGGGCTGGATCGCTTCGTTGATCAGGCGAACCTGATTCATCATCTCGGCGTCGATCGCAAGACGCCCGGCGGTGTCGACGATGAGGACGTCGCGGCCCAACCTGCGGGCTTCGGCCAATCCGCGGGTTGCCACCGTGACCGGGTCTGACGCCTCACTGAAGACCGGGACGTCGATTTGACGGCCGAGGGTCCGCAACTGCTCGACGGCAGCCGGACGCTGGAGGTCGGCCCCGACCAGCAACGGTTGACGTCCCTGACTCTTGAACCAGCGGGCGAGCTTGGCAGAGTTGGTCGTCTTGCCCGAGCCCTGCAGGCCGGCCATCAATACCACCGTCGGTGGACGGCTGGCATAGGTGATCTTCAGTGTCTGGCCGCCGAGGATGCTGGTCAGTTCGGCGTTGACGATCTTGACGATCTGCTGGCTCGGATCCAGCGCCTCGGACAGCTTCGCTCCGATCGCCGCTTCGCGGATCCGGCCAACAACGGTTCGAGCGACATCGACGTTGACGTCGGCTTCGAGCAGAGCGGTGCGGATCTCGCGGAGGACCTCGTCGACGTCGTTGTCAGTGAGCCGGCCCTTGCCGCGAAGACGTTTGAAGATGCCGTCGAAACGGTCGGACAGTGTGTCGAACATGCGCCCGTCAGGCTAGCGGAGCATCACCAGCGGCTACTCGGAGAACCATCACTCGGAAAACATCACTCGGAGAAAAGGGCCTCGATGAACTCCGTCGGATCGAACTCGACCAAGTCGTTGATGGTCTCGCCGAGGCCGACCAGTTTGACCGGAAGGCCCAGTTCGGTCTCGATCGCGAACACGATTCCTCCCCGCGCGGATCCGTCGAGCTTGGTCAGCACTACTCCGGTCACCTCGGTCGTATTGCCGAACTCGCGGGCCTGAGCGAGTCCGTTCTGCCCCGTCGTCGCGTCGATCACGAGGAGGGTCTCGGTGACCCGGCCCTTGCCCTTGCCGGCGACCCGGCGGACCTTGCGGAGTTCCTCCATCAGATTGGTCTTGTTGTGAAGCCGTCCAGCGGTGTCGGCGAGGACGAGATCGATGCCACGGGCGCTCGCTCGTTCGATGCCGTCGAAGATGACCGAGCTGGGGTCGCCGCCTTCGGCGCCACGGACCAACTCGCTCCCAGAACGTTCTGCCCACATGCCGAGCTGTTCCGCTGCCGCGGCGCGGAACGTATCCCCTGCTGCCATCAGCACGGTCCGCCCGAGCTCGCGTTGGGCGGCACCGACCTTGCCGATCGTGGTTGTCTTGCCGACCCCGTTGACACCGACGAACAGCCAGACGTTCGGTGAATCGGGTTCGCCGGGCTCGAAGTGGAGGCTCCGATCGGCGCCACCGAGGTGGCCGACCATGTCCGCTTGCAACGCCTCGAGCAGGGCGGCCGGCTCGGTGATCTCCTTGGTCTTGACCCGTGCCCGCAGACCGTCGAGCAGTGCATCGGTCACCCGCACGCCGACATCAGCGCGCAACAGCGCTTCTTCGAGCTCGGTCCATGTGTCGTCGGTGATCCCAGCTCGACCCCGAACCCCGGAGAACGCACCGACGAGTGCCGCCCGGGACTTGGCCATCCGGTCACGGAACCGAGGACGCTCCTGCGTTTCGAGCGTTTCGAGCGTTTCAATTGGGCCCGCTTCGACTGGGATGCCTGCATCGGTAGCGGGTCCTTCCTCGCCGGCCGAAGGCGGGCCGGTTGCGGGCGGCCGAGTGGATTTCGCTTCCGACCGCGTCGGACCGCTGCGAGTAGGCGCTGGCGGCGAAGTCGAAGTGGTGGAACTCGGGCGAGCTGCGCCGGGGCCACCCGCCGATCGTCGACGATTGATCAGCACGACTCCAACGCCGAAGGCAATCACGACAACAGCGAGTACGAGATAGATCCAGGTCACGCGGAAACGCTACCGGCGCCATTCACCGCGATGACTGAGGTGCGGGCGCTGAGGGTTACCGCTCGCCCCAGGTCAACTACTGACGTTGGATTCGGGGCTGTCGCTGAGGCGTTGGGCAAACCAGGCCAAGGGGATGGACAGTGCCATGACAACCGTCGCCATGACGTTCGTGACCGGCACGCTCTTGCTTCGCCCGAAGCTGGTCAGGATCCATTGCGGAAGGGTCTCGACCCCCGGTCCCGCCGTGAACGAGGTCACCACGATCTCGTCAAAGCTGAGCGCGAACGCAAGGATCGCGCCCGCCACGAGCGACGACCGCATCAGCGGGAACGTGACCGACCAAAACGTACGGAACCCGTGCGCGCCGAGATCGGCACTCGCCTCGAGCAGGTTCGGCGAGGAGCGCCGGAGGCGGGCCACGACGTTGTTGAACGTGACGACGATGCAGAACGTGGCGTGGGCGATGATGATCGAGTGCACGCCGAACCCCACCTTGAACGACACGAAACCCAGATCGAACTGACGCACGAACGTGTTCTTCAGGGCAACCGCGGTGACGATCCCCGGTAGGGCGATCGGCAGCACCATCAGATACGAGATCGAGCTCTTGCCGAAGAATGAGAACCGGGCCATCGCAAACGCAGCAAGTGTTCCGAGCACAAGCGCAATCGCGGTTGCGAACAACGCGATCGTCACGCTCTGGACGAAGGCGTCCTTGGGTGCGTCGGTGTTCCATGCCTGCCTCCACCAGTCAAGGCCGAGACCGGCCGGTGGCCACAGACTCGAATCGGCGGTGTTGAACGAGAGCGCGATCACCACGAGCAGCGGCAGGTACAGAAAGATCAGGCCAGCGATCGTGATCCCCTTCAACCCGATCCTGGCGAACAGCGAAAGGCGCATCAGACGCTCTCGAACGCGCCGAGGCGACTCATGCCGATGAGATACAGGATGATGATCCCGATCGGCCACAGGGTCAGCGCTGCGGACAACGCCTGGTTCTGCTGTTGCAGTTGGTCGATCACGTTGCCGATCATCTGTTCCTTACCGCCGGTGATGATTCTCGCGACGATGTAGTCGCCGAGCGACAGTGCGAAGGTGAAGATCGAA
Source organism: Actinomycetes bacterium (assembly GCA_031413195.1). Lineage (GTDB taxonomy): Bacteria > Actinomycetota > Acidimicrobiia > Acidimicrobiales > Ilumatobacteraceae > WLMZ01. The sequence continues at coordinate 7,506 of JANOEM010000771.1, read as the reverse complement.
CCAGCGGCGATCGATGGGATCAACAGCGGCATGATCACCGTTCGAAACGTCCGGAACGGACGCGCACCGAGGTCTCCGGCGGCATCGAGGTACGACGGGGGAAGTCGTTCGAGGCCGGCGTAGATCGGCAACACCATGTACGGAAGCCACAGGTACGACAAGGTGATGACCACGGCGAGCTTGCCGAAGCCCGGAGTCCAGCCGATCGTGGCCTCGAGGAAACCGCCACCTTGGCGCGCGGCGAACCGCCCGGCATCAGGCGTGATGATCGACTTCCATGCGTAGGCCTTGACGAGGTATCCGGCCCACAACGGCAGCAGAACTGCCACGATCAGGCTGCGGCGCCACCGCGGCCTTGCAACCTTGGCGATGTAGAACGCCATTGGGAGCGCCACCACGAAGCAGAGCAGCGTTACGGCACCGGCGATGAAGACGCTGCGAAGCACGACTTCGAGGTAGCTGCTGGTCGTGAACGCCGTCCTCACGTTCTCGGTCGTGAATTCGGTCGTGACCTTGCTGTTCTCGTCGACCTTGAAGAACGCGGCGGCGACGAGAATCAGCAGAGATCCGATGTAGACGAACAGCATCCACGTAACAGGCGCGCCGAGGGTGGTGAACAGCGACAACGAGCGGTGACGACGGAAGAACCGACTGAAACGCGTCGCAAGGCCCGCCCTCGGCGGCTTGGAAGCATCGAGATCGGTGAGGGCGACGGTCATGGTGTGTGAGATTCGAACGTGGCGAGCGCAGCAAACACGACGTTCGGGTGGCGGCCGAGGTTCGGCCGCCACCCGTCGATCGATGTCAGGCCCGGAGCTCGGCCCAGGCGTTGACCCACTCGCTGTAGGGGACGCACTGCACGTCGGTCCGCCCGTCGGCGCAGGCCTCGGTAGCAGTCGTCCAGTACCAGACATCCTCCCAGTAGGCCTCGTCTTCGGCATGGAAGGTGTCGCAGAACCCGTCACTCGCGATCGCGCACGACTTGGCGTTGCTGGGGGCCTCGCCGAACCACTCGGCGACGGCGGCGTTGGCCTCCGGCGACACGATGTGGTTCATCCACTGGTACATACAGTTCGGGTGCTTGGCCTTCGACGAGATCATCCAGGTGTCGGACCATCCCGTTGCGCCTTCCTTGGTCTTGACCGCATCGATCAACGCTCCGTTGCCCTGGGCCAAGTTCACGATGACCTGCCAGGTCGTGCCGGCGAGCACCGTGCCGCTCTCGAGCTCGGTCTGCTGATCGGTGTACAGCGCCCAATACTGGCTGACCAGGTCCTTTTGTGCTTCGAGTGCGGCAATCGCCGCATCGAATTGGGTCTGGTCCAACGCATACGGGTTGGTGATCCCGAGTTCGGGCTGGGTTGCCATCAGGTAGATCGCCGCATCCGCGATGTAGTTCGGGCTGTCATAGACGCTGAGCGAACCGGCGGCAACGCTGTCTTCGAACATGACCGTGATCGAGTCCGGTGCAGTGGGGAACGCCTCTGTGTTGAACACCAGCAGGTTCGCGCCACGACCGTGTGGCACCCCGTAAGCCTGACCGTCCCTGCTGTTCCACGGCTGCAACTTGAGGCTCTCGAAGATGTCGGCGTAGTTCGGGATCAAATCGGTGTTGACGGGAACGACCTCGCCGCCCTCGATCAGACGAACGCTGGCGTCGCCGCTCGCGGACACACCGTCGTACTCGCCGGTCTGCATCAATTGGACCATCTCGTCGCTGGTGTTGCCGACCTTGACGTTGACGCTACAACCGGTCTCCTCCTCGAACGGAGTGACCCAGTCATACGCTGGATCGGTGGATCCGTCCTCGACGTAGCCGGCCCAGGCGATGATGTTGAGTTCGCCTTCGCCTTCGCCGAGTTCGGTCGGCACGGCTCCCGGTTCCGCGGTGGCCCCGGTCTCGGTGGCCTCTGTCTCGGTCGCTTCTGTCTCGGTCGATTCCGTCTCGGTGGCTTCGGTTTCCGTGGCTTCGGTTTCCGTCGACTCCGTTTCGGCCGCAGTTGTCGGCGCAGCCGCAGTCGCGGGTGGTGGATCGGTGGTGGCTGCCTTGTCGTCGCTGCCGCAGGCGGCGAGCAACAGGACGAGCGTGGCGCCAATTGCGCCAACCAGTCTTTGCTTTCTCATTGGTTCTCCCCTTGCTGTTTGGACTCCACGACGGCCGAGGCCGCGTGTCGTTGCCACGCCATGTGGACGGTGTGCCCAATGGCGACGTCAGCGAGCGAATTGCTCGGCACGCTGGCGATCATGATGGTGCCGTCGGCGAGTCGCGAACGGACCCGGCTCTCGGCGCCGTGATACTGGATATCGTCGACGATGCCGTCGACGACGACCTCGCCCCCACCGACAGACGGCTCGTCGGCGATCAGCAGTCGGACCTGCTCTGGCCGGATGTTGTGCGGAACCCCAACCCCGAGCAACCGTTGCGACAGAGCGGCCGAGAGCACGTTCGAGGTGCCGACGAAGGTCGCGACGAAGGCGGTGCTCGGGCGCTCGTAGATGTCGCGTGGCGTTCCGACCTGTTCGATCCGTCCCTTGTTGAAGACAGCGACCCGACTGCTCATGCTGAGCGCTTCACCCTGATCATGGGTGACGAACACGAAGGTGATCCCTACGTCGTGCTGGATCGACTTCAACTCGGTCTGCATCTCCTCGCGTAGCTTCAGATCGAGCGCGCCGAGCGGCTCGTCGAGCAACAGCACCTTCGGCCGATTGACCAAGGCCCTGGCGAGGGCGACGCGTTGGCGCTGGCCGCCGGACATCTCGTTCGGGCGACGACTGCCGAAATCCCCGAGACGAACGGCGTCGAGAGCGTCAGCGGCGCGTCGGACGCGCTCACTCCTGCCGACGCCCTTGACCTTCAGCCCGTACTCGACGTTCTTCTGAACCGTCATGTGCGGGAACAACGCGTAGTCCTGAAAGACCGTGTTGACATCGCGGTCGTACGGAGCGAGCTGCGTGACATCGCGGCCTTGTAACAAGACGGCGCCGCCGGTCGGAAGCTCGAAACCGGCGATCATCCTGAGCACGGTCGTCTTGCCCGAACCCGACGGCCCGAGCAGCGAGAAGAACTCGCCCTCTCCGTTTTCGAGGTCGACGTCATCCACGGCAATGACGTCACCGAACGATTTGCGAAGCCGGACCAACTGAATCGCAGCGGTGGAGCGCGCAGCCGGCGAGTTCGTGCTCCCTCCGGCAACATCAACCGTTCCTGCAACGGACTCACTCACGATTCGCTGCCTGCTCCCCGGTGTCGAGTCGTCCCACGAATCAAGAGGGACGGTTCAGGAACGTTAGTCGACTCGAATCGCAGCAAAGACGACTACCTGCCAACTGTGCCCTGCGTGGTTCATCTTCACGTCAGGGCGGTCTGACGTTCGGTTACGAGCTTGGAGGATCCACCTGGCTGCATGCTCACGCCGAGCAAACTGTCGCCTGCCTCCATCGTGCGTTTCTGGTGGCTGACGATCAACAGTTGGGCATCGCGCCGGAACTCGGCGATCAAGTTCAAGAACCGATGCAGGTTGACATCGTCGAGCGCAGCCTCGACTTCGTCCATCACGTAGAACGGCGACGGCCTGCTCCGGAACACGGCAAACAGGTATGCAAGCGCAGTGAGCGACCGTTCTCCACCGGAGAGCAAGGACAACTTCTTGACGTTCTTGCCGCTCGGCTTGGCCTCGACCTCGATGCCGGTATTGAGCAGATCATCGGGGTTGGTGAGGACCAACGCGCCAACACCGCCAGGGAACAGCATCGCGAACAGACTCGTGAAGTTGACGCTCACGTCAGCGAAAGCAGCCGCGAACACGGATTGAATCTCGGCGTCGACAGCCTTGATCACGCGAGCCAGGTCACGGCGCGTAGTTCGGACATCTTCTAGCTGCCCCTCCAGGAATGCGTGCCGTTCCTGCAACTCGTTGAATTCCTCGAGCGCGAGCGGGTTGATCGGACCGAGCAGGCGGAGCTCGCGTTCCAGGTCGCGAACTCGGGCAGCGGGAGAAATGGCGTCGGGTAGCGAGGGCATCTCGGCAGCCTCGGCAACCTCGGGTTCGAGATCGAGATCGCGTCGGAGTGTCTCGACCGAAGCCTCGAGACGCATTCGAGCCTCGGCTTCTTCGATCTCGACCCGCCGACCGCGTTCACGGATCTCGTCGAGTTGCTTCTCGGCGGCCGCACGAGCGCGGCGAGTCTCGTCAAGACGAGCGACCAGCGTACGAACTGCTTCACTCTGGCGGCGGCGATGGTCGTGCAGCACGGCCAACCGAGCCTCGATCGAGTGGCGATGCGAATCGACCAGTTCGCTGAGCAGGCTTGCCGCATCGAGGCTGCGCTCGATCGCGACCCGCCGGTCGGCGGCCTCGGCGCGAGCGGCAACGTCGGCCTGGAGGCGACGCTCTGTCTCCTCGATCCGCCGTTCGAGGAACTGATGACGCTCGTGCAAGCCGGCGTTACGGACCTCCAGGTCCTTTCGCCGGGATGCGAGCACCGCGCTCCGTGCATCGATTCGTGCCCGGGCTTCACCGCGCGCCAGCGCCGCGTTGGCCTCTGCCTGTTCGTCTGCTTCGAGGTTCGGTACGAGCGCCTCGAGCTCAGCTATTCGGGTTCGTTCACGATCGAGTCGTTCACGCGCTTCTGCAACTGCGCGCTGGACGGTTTCTATCTCGGTGGTCGCTTCGCGCCGATCACTCTGGGCGCGGGCCAAACCCTCGGAGGCCGCAGCGAATCGTGCGTCGTTGGAATCCAACTGTCGGGTCAGCTCGGCCTCGGATCGGCGGGCGGCTTCGAATTCGGCCTTGGCGGCCCGCAACGCGGCGTCGGTTCGCTCCATCTCCCCCGCTGCCTGACCTGCCCGGTCGATCGCTTCCTCAAGCGCGGCCGCTGTCGCTCCTCCACCGGAGGCCCCGAGGCGCCAACCCGTTCGACCGAACCTGTCGCCATCGGCGGTGACGATCGTCGCCGCAGGGTCTGCGATGGAACCGTCGATTGCTGCCGACCAATCGGCCACCCGTACCGCACCGCCGACCAAGGTGTCGAGCAGCGCTTCGATCTGTGCATCGTTGCCATGGGCGTGAGCACGAACGTGAGCCCGGACGGGTTCGCCGACTCCAGAGCGCGGCGCTGGCGACGCGGATCCGGCAAGCGAGACCCCGAGCGCGATGACCGCACCCGAAGTCTTGGAAGAACGCAACGAAGCAAGCGCTGCCCGGGCAGCGTCAGGGTCGCGCACGACGACCGAGAGCAGCGCCTCGCCCATCGCCGCTTCCGCAGCAGCTTCCCAACCCGGATCGATCTCGACGAGTTCGAGCATCGTGCCGACGACCCCGTCGAGCGTGGCCAGCTTCTCTGCGCCGGCGCGGGCGCGGGCGCTGTCGAGCGCGAGCTGGAGGGCATCGGATCGAGCTCGCCATCTGGACAGTTCTTCAGCCGCGACCTGACGGGTGGCGCCGATTGCCTCGACCGCTGCCTCCGCTGCGAGCCGCCGGGTTTCGGCGACTTCGACCTCGGCCACCAACGGCTCCTCCGTGGACTGTGACAACTCGCATTCGGACTTCAACCGGACGGTCTCGGACTCGAGCTGTTCGATTCGCTGTTGAAGGCTCTCGAGCCGGCTCGATTGTCGCCGGAACTCGTCCTCACCCCGCTCGAGGCCGGACCGGAGCGACCGCATCTCGCCGCGCACCTCGGCCGCTGCGCTGGCCGCCGAATTGCTCGCCGGAACGGTCTGCAGGGTCGAAGTCATCTGGTTTCGTTCGGTCGAGAACAGTTCTTCGTCCTGGGCCAGAGTCTCGGCCTGAGGCTCGAGCCCGGCGAGCTCGTCGCGCACTGCATCGAGCTCGGCGATGAAGCGAGCCGCGTCGTTCTCGAGATTCGCGACGACGCCGGCATCCATCAATTGACCGCGATCGCGCTCCATCGAACGACGACGTTCGACCAAGACCGCTGCCAGACCGCGGGCACGCTCGCGGAGTTGCTCGACGCGGACGAGCTCGTCGCTGATGTCTGCATCACCCCTCGCGGTCATCTCCGCCTCCGCAGCCAGGACGTCGGTGTCCAAGGCGGCCAGGCTGCTCCGAACCTGCTTCTCGGAGTCCCCCACGGTGATCCGGTCACCGGCGAGTGCCGCAAGTCGTGTGCGCAGCGACGCGATCTCGCGACCGGAGACGTAGATCTTCAATCCGTGCAACTCGCCGACCAGGTCACCGTGCCGGCGAGCCGCCTCGGCTTGACGTTCGAGCGGCCGCAACTGCCGGCGAACCTCACGGAGGAGATCCTGCACCCGCAACAGGCTCGCTTCGGTCGCGTCGAGCCGGCGTTCGGCTTTTTCCTTGCGGCGTCGGTACTTCAAGACCCCGGCAGCTTCTTCGATGATTGCCCGACGGTCCTCGGGGCGGGCATTGAGCACCCCGTCGATCTGGCCCTGGCTGACGATCACATGCTGCTGACGACCCACGCCCGCGTCACTCAGCAACTCCTGCACATCGAGCAACCTGCACCCGATGCCATTGATCGCGTACTCGCTCTCACCGGTTCGGAACAGGGTTCGGCTGATCGTGACCTCGCTGAACTCAATCGGCAACAGTCGAGCCGAGTTGTCGAGGGTGAGGATCACCTCGGCGCGTCCGAGGGCCGGGCGTTTTGCGGTGCCGGCGAAGATGACGTCGTCCATCTTCTGGCTGCGAACGGCGCTCGGGGCCTGTGCGCCGAGCACCCAGGCAATCGCGTCGACCACGTTCGACTTGCCGGAACCGTTGGGTCCGACGACCACGGTGACACCCGGCTCGAGGTGCATCACGGTGGTATCGGCGAAGGATTTGAAGCCTTTGAGGGTCAACGATTTGAGGAACACGGCACGGCGAGGCTAGTCGAACACGGCAGCGGATCACACGATCTCCGGGGCCGAACAAGCAGGTTTCAGAGGCCCTGTCTCGAACTCTTCACTTCTGGCAACGCGGGCAGAACGACGTCGTCCGTCCTGCGAACTGCACCTTCTGAATCGTCGCCCGCCCACACGTCAGGCATCGCTGGCCGGCGCGATCGTAGACCCGGTGTGAGACCTGGAACCAGCCGCCTTCGCCACCGATGTCGACGTACTGGGTGTCTTTCAACGTCGATCCGCCCGCCTCGATCGCCGCTCCCAGGATGCTTCCGATCGAGTCGTGCAATCGCGTGATCTCGGCAGATTTCAACGAGTTGCTCAACCGGTCAGGGCGGAGCCTGCTGGCGTGCAGGATCTCGTCGGCGTAGATGTTGCCGATCCCGGCGATCACGGCCTGATCGAGCAGCAACGCCTTCATCTGGCGGGCAACCACTTTCGTCGCTGGCGAGCGCCGCCCCGCAGCGACGCCGTCCTGCCTTCCCGAGAAGGTCTCACGCTCGGACCCGACCACCAACTCGCGGCGACCTGTGCTCGAGGCCCTTCGGGGCCGCGGCCGTCACCGACGCGCAATCGAGGGGCGACCCGTGGCATTCTTCCGCGATGCATAGGCCGACCCTGCCTCTTGGTTC
>JANOEM010000770.1:0-3999 GCA_031413195.1 Actinomycetes bacterium | reverse complement strand
TGTACACCAAGGACATCAAATACAACAACGGGAAGGCGTTCAGTGGCACGCCCGGACACTTCGAGTTGTTCTCGTGCGCTCCGTAATCGGGCGATGGTGCTCAGGCGAGCGGCTGGTCAGTTCGAATCTCGTCCACGTCGTCGCATTACCACCCCCGAGATACTCGACCTCGGCCATTCCGGGGTCTGATCAAGAACCCGGATAGAGCCGGATGAATGACTCGATCTGCGCTGTGGTTGGCAGATGCTCATCGCCGGCAGCGCCGCCGAAGTAGCCGTCAACGAGATCATCGGCGAGTCGAGTGATCACTTGGCGAAGCTCCAACCGAGTCAGCAAGTCGGTGGGAATGCCCTCCTCCCCCATGATCGTGCCCATGATGTTGCCGGTGATGCTGCCCGTCGAGTCGGAGTCGCCGGAATGGTTGACGGCAAGCAGCAGCGACGACCGCACGTCATCGGTCACGAGCGCGCAGTAGATCGCAATCGCCAGCGCCTCCTCTCCAACCCAACCAGCGCCCAACGACTCGACGCGTTCCGGTGATGCTTCGAAACCGGTGCTCGCCTCGTGCCGCGCGCGCTCGACAGCGCGCATCGTGGCTTCGTGATGCGTGCACTCACGAAGTTGGGCGGTGGCCTGGTCGAGAGCGTCGTCGAGCGTTCGACCATCAGCCAGGCCTGCGACGAGCGCAGCGAGGAATCCTGCCGGAAGGTATCCGTCGGGATGACCGTGGGTGAGAGCAGCACAGTCGACCGCGAGATCGAACGGCGTGGGCGTCGTCAACCCGATCAGGCCGAACGGAGCCGAGCGCATCACCGCCCCGCATCCCTTGGAGTTGTTCAACGGATTTGCAACGCTGCCACGCCGACCATCACGGAGTGCACTGAGGCACGTGAGCCCGGGCTCGCGACGGTGATGAAGCGCATCAACGGTAACCAACCATCCGCCCAGCACAGGACCGACCGTGGCGCCAGTGGGCCACTCTTCGCCCTGAGTCGTCAACCATCGGAGATAGGCGCGGTGCACGATCCCCACGGCGTCGGCCATTCCGTAGTGCGTGTCGCGCACCAGTGTCCTGAGGAGCCCCTCGGCTGTGAACAGCGTCATCTGGGTGTCGTCGGTGACCGCTCCGGCATCTGCCCCGAACGGCGGGACGAAGTCGGCGACCCCCTGGTTGCCGTGACGCTCGCGAATCTGATCAAGCGTGAGGAATTCGACGGGAGCCCCCAACGCGTCGCCGACCGCACCAGCCAGGAGTGACCCTCGAACCCGAGACCGATGTCCAGCCGTCATGCGCGAATGTTACCTACCGACGCCCTTGTCGATCAGCGCTAAGTTTGGGCGGATGACCCGGATCGCGGAGAACAAGAACGACTCGAGTGTCGTGTTCGGGTTTCTCGCCGCAGTGGCCCTGGCGGTGGCAATCTCCACGTTGGCTCGCGGGTCGACAACGGTCGGCGTCATCAGCATGGTCATCGCGATCGCCATCACCGCGGCGACCGTGATGATTCGGCGGCAACCGACGATCGAGATCGATATCACCGATGATGAGATTCGACTCACCAATCGAAGAGTCGCGGACATCACCGTGAGGCGCGAACGATCTGGCGAGTACGTGACCATCGGTCAAGGCCCCGACCGCGCCGCAGGATGGTTCCTCAGCGCCGTCGAACCGTCGGGTACGATCACGATCTCGCTGTTCGGTTTCAATCCATCCGAGGTCAGCGCGACATGCCAGCAGCATGGTTGGCAAATTCGCTGATACGGGACCGCAAGCGTTGCACCGTGACAGCATCACCGGTCGCTCAATCGCCGGTGTGGCGCTGTTCCTTGAACGGATCGCCGTACATGTTGTAGCCGTTGCGTTCCCAGAATCCGGGGCTGTCCTTGTCGCGAAGTTCGAGGCCACGCACCCACTTAGCACTCTTCCAGAAGTACAGATGCGGAACGACGATGCGCACCGGCCCGCCGTGGATCGGTTCGATCTCTTCGCCTTCGAAGGCGTACGCGACGATGGCCTGATCGGTGGTGATGTCGGCGAGGGGGATGTTCGTGGTGTATCCGAACTCGGCGTGTTCCATCACGAACTTCGCCTTCCTCTGGACACCGGCCCGCTCGAACAGGTCGCTGACTCTGACCCCGGTCCATGTCGTGTCGAACTTCGACCACTTGGTCACGCAATGGATGTCGAACGTGGGTGACACCGACGGCATCTCCTTCAACTCGTCGATCGTGATCGAGTACGGCCGATCGACCATCCCGAAGACCTTCAGCGTCCACTCACCGGGTGCATAGGTCGGCACGTCGCCGACGTGCAGAACAGGAAATCGATCGGTGAGATATTGCCCCGGGGGCAGACGCGCGGGATTGATCCCCTTGTCGGCCAGTTCCTTGCGGTTTCTCTCGAAGAATCCCATCGCACCATTCTTACCAATTCTCGGTCACTGTCGTCGTCGAGTCGAACCGCAGCGGATTCCGTGAGCTACGAATCTCGGTCGACTACTGTTTGCCACCATGAGCGACTTCCCCGGCGATAGCGGGTTCCCGAAGCCACCACCGCCCCCACCGCCACCGAACATGGCGCCCCCGTCGGGTTACGTTCCGTATGGCGGTCAAAACGTCGGGGCCTACGCAAACTTTCGTCGAATCGGAGGTCTGGCCAAGACGCTTCGGTTGCTGGTGATGATCCTCATCCCGGTGCTGGCGATTTCGGCATTCCTGCTGCTATCGGTCAAGGGCAAGGCCGAAGATCTGATCAACGGCGACTCCACCATTTCCGAGTACAACGATTCGATCGCACCATACGGATTGATGAGCCTTCTCTCGGGTTTGTTGCAGTTGGCGCTGTTCGTGTTGACGATCATCTGGATGTTCCGGATGGCGAAGAATCAGATCGAGCTTCGTCGAGCGGGCACCTGGGGGCCGGCCTGGGCAATCGCGGGATGGTTCGTGCCACCGTGCGTGCTGTACGTGATCCCCTACCTGATGTTCCGCGATCTGTGGAAGGCATCCGACCCGAATTCCGGTGAAGACTGGAAGCGCAATCCGATCGGCGGCATCGTGCACGTGTGGTGGGTGCTGTTTGGGCTCCTACCACTCGCCTTCATCAGTGTCACGATCGGCAACATCAACATCAATACCAGCGCCGACGAAGTCGACGCGGCCCAGGACATCATCGACAGCTTCAACGTCACCATCGGCGCCGCTGCTGTTCAAGTCGGTGCCGCAATTGCGTTTTTGATGCTCATCACCCAGTTGTCGGCGCGCCACAAGCAGACGATCAACGAGGTCTGATGCTGTTCCTCGTCCGCCATGCGAAGGCGGGCCAACGGTTCGACCAGGACCCGAACGACGACCAGCGCCCGCTGTCCCCGGCTGGGTGGACGCAGGCAAACGCGCTGGCCGCTGCACTGGTCGATGCCGGGGCGACCGGTCCGGTTTTGAGCAGTCCGTTCCTGCGTTGCGCGCAGACCCTGCAGCCGCTCGCAGACCGGCTCGGCTTGTTGGTTCAGACCGATGGCCGGTTGGCTGAGGCGAAGCCGTTTCTGCCGGCAATCGAATTGATGACCCAACTCCCCGACGGGGCGGTTCTGTGCAGCCACGGCGATTTGATCCCGGACGTCATCGATGCCCTCGCGAGGCGAGGTTGCGCGATCGATACCGAGCCGAACTGGAAGAAGGGATCGGTGTGGCTCTTACGCCGCGACGGCAAGCGTGCCTTCTTCAGCGCCAGCGCGTGGCCGCCACCCAAGAACTGACCAACTCAATCTCAACACTCACCTGCGGTTGTTGCCGAACTGGATGCCTCAAACGCGCAAAAGTGTTCGGTTGAGACATTCAGTTTGCGGTTCTCGACGTCTCGACGAACCATTTGGATTCGGCGTCAGTGAAACGCAGCCATGTTCAGACGCAGCGGAACGTCGACCCGTCGCGGTAGCAGTTGTCGCTGGTTGTGACGTAGACCCAGAAGATGATGCCGATCGCCATGAAGATCAGACCGAT
>JANOEM010000769.1:0-3589 GCA_031413195.1 Actinomycetes bacterium | reverse complement strand
GCGCCGATCTCGCGGCTGTTCGGTGTCGACACGATCTGGCTGCCGAACGACGTTGCCTTCGATCGGTTCCGCACCCCACGGCCTGAGATCACGAGTGCGTTGTTCGCTCGAGCCGCCACAGACGAACTCGCCGGCGCTGCGGTGGGTCTCGGGCCGTCGATTCCGTTCGGCGACCCGGCGCCCAATGTGCCGACGATCTCGATGGTCGACGAAGACTCGATCAGCCGGGCAGAAGTCGGTCAGCCCCTCCCTGCAGTCGAACTGGTCCCCGTGTCGGATCCGATTCCGATCGTTCGGGTCAAGACCGGCCAGATCGTCGTCGCGGGCAGTGGCGATGGACTGGTCGACGCGGCGGCGGCCGGGGTTCTCACCGGCAACGAGTTGATCCGGTACTCGGCAGATCTGATCGCTGATCCGACCTCCGGATCGATCTCGGATGCCGATCGGGTGATCATCACCGACAGCAACCGCGACCGGGCCCACCATTGGCGCGGTTCACAGGATGTGTGGGGCTTCACCGAGGACGGATCGAACGGACCGGGCGTACTGGTTCCCGACACCTCCGATCAACGGATTCCTGTGTTCCCGAGTTCGACCGCTGATGACCAGACAATCGCGGTTCAGCGTGGGGGCACCACTGCGGCCGCGAGCAGCTACGGCGAACCATACGCCTATCGTCCCGAGAACAGGGCCGCAATGGCCGTCGACGGACTGCTGACGACATCGTGGGTGGTCGCAGATCGCGCCGACGCGATCGGAGAGTTCCTGCGACTCTCCACGGAGTCCTACATATCGTCGGTCCGCCTGACCCAACCCCGAGACGACCGCAATCGATGGATCACCTCGGTGGACATCACCGATGCATCGGGCCGGTACGCGGTGGCCCTTGACGAAGAATCTCGCTCATCTGCCGGCCAACAAGTCACGCTTCGGGCGCCTTCGCGAGAGGTCACGATCACCATCACCGGCACCCAGGCCGATCCTTCGACTCCACCGAACTCGCTCGATGCAGTCGGCTTCGCAGAGGCCGCCACAGCGCTTGGCCCGAGCGACGAGGTGACGCGTGTTCCGAGCAATGTGCTCAGTGAGGTGACCGACAGTCAAGACGTGGACATCGTCCTGACGCGTTTGCGAACACGTGCGACGAATCGTTGGCGTTCTGATCCGGAAGCGACGCTGGTCCGCGCGTTCACCCTGGGATCCGAACGGACCTTCACGCCAACCGTCACGACGCGCCTCGATCTTCGAGCGAGCGACACCACGATCGCCACACTGCTCGGGTGGGAGGGCACGACCGCCGACCGCCGACTGACGGGTGTCCCGGCGATGGGCGGCTGGGCGGCCACCGACGGAGATCCCACCACGAAGTGGGTGACCCCGTTCGGCGAGGCTGTCGGGAGCACCCTCACCATCCCGCTCTCGGCTGGCGAGCCGCTCGACCCGGCAGGCACCGACATAGTCCTGCAACAACCGACGTCGGGCACGTTCAACACGATCACCGAGGTGACCCTGAGCGACGGCGAGGGCGTTTTGCAGACGCTGGCGGTTCCAGCAGCTGACGCCAACGGATCCAGCACGATCCGAGTTGCGGGCCTGAACGGCACGACGCTTCGGCTGACGATCACGATGACGAGCGAAAACACGACCACCGATCGTCGCTATGCCGAGCAAGTTCTTCTCCCAACCGCTCTCGCAGAAGTAACACTCGACGGCGTGATACCCGCTGCCCTCCCGGCGACTCTTGCCACCGAATGCCGCAGTGATCTCGTCGAGATCGATGGCGTCCCGATCTCGATCAAGCTGACGGGCAACGTTCCCGATCTGTTCGACGGCGAACCGGCGACGGTCGAGAACTGCGATCGGGCAGGGATCTCACTCAGTGCCGGAGAGCACATCGTCCGCTCGGCGGCGGGGACGAACACCGGCGTCGATGTCGACCGGCTACTACTCAACAGTCCGGCGGCCGGTGAACCCGGCGCTCCGTCGAGTGACTCGGCCGGCCCGACCGCGACCGTGACAGACAACGGGAGGATCCATCGATCGGTCACCGTCGGGCCGTGCCCCGCTGGCTGCTGGTTCATCTTCGGTGAAGGCCTCAACCAAGGTTGGAGCGCGTCGATCGACGGGGACTCGATGGGCACCCAGCAACGGGTGGACGGTGGCTTCAACGGGTGGTACCTGCCACCGAGCACAGAGTCGAGGCAGATCGAGTTGCGATGGGAGGGCCAGACGCGCCTCACGATCGGGCTCATCCTGAGCGGGTTCGGGGTACTGGTGTGCATCGCACTCATCGCCCTCGACCGCCGACGATCGCACCTGGCCCTCCCAGAATCTTCCGAGTTCGCCAGCCCCGAGTTCGCCAGCCCCGAGTTCGACAGTCCGGAGTTCGTCGGCTTGCGGCTGCCTCGGCCGAGCCGTCATCCGTTCGATCCGTTCGGCCCGGCGGTCGTCACCACGGGTGCTGCGACGATCCTCGGATTCCTCGTGATCTCACCGACATGGGGACTGCTCTGCGGCTTGATCGCCGCCGTGAGCGGATTCGTGTTTCGCCGTCCACAGCTGGTCGGCCCAATCGCTGTCGTGATCGTGGCCGTTCTCGCGGTGGTCATGATTCGCCGTTACCTGATCCTCAAGCCGTTCGTCAATGCCGGTTGGCCGAGCTACTTCGAGGACCTCCACCGTCCCGGCTTGGCGGCGATGGTGCTCCTCGCGGCCAGTGTCATCCCTCGCCGCCGCCGGACCGACGAGCAGTAGTCGATACAGTTGGATGTCGTCATGGCTGGATACTCCTCGCGGGCAATCGTGCAACCGTTCACACACCGCCTGCTCGCCGTCGACCTTCCCGGGCTCACCGACCTGCAACGCAACGAAGTCGCCCGGTTCACTGTTCGCACCATCGACGAGCTCCCCAGCGTGTTGAGAATCGGCGTCCATTTCATCGCGGCACCGATGCGGCTCGTCGTGTTGACTCCTGGCTCTGGTCGACTGCTTGCGTGGCTGATCCGCCATCCCCTGCCACTCGTCGGCGAGTACATCCGGATGGTCCGCTCGCTGGCCTACACCTACGTTTGGGAAACCTGGCCGCACACGTTGCCCAACGGCGCACATATGCCGGACGGCCTGTCACAGTGATGACGGAGCAACCGCCCGCGACTGCAACGGCATTCTCCTCGGTCGCAACCAATGCTCGAGCCGATGCCGAGATCTTGATCATCGGATCCGGCGCAGGTGGGGCCACAACTGCCGCGCTCCTTGCCGAAGCCGGCTTCGACGTGCTGGTTGTCGAGGAAGGCGACTGGGTCGAACAAGGGGCGGTCGTGCCGTTCTCGCTCGACCAGATGAACCGCCAGTACCGCAGCGGAGGCGTCACGGTTGCGCTCGGCCTGCCGTCGCTCGCCTATACCGAGGGTCGATGCGCCGGCGGCGGTACCGAAGTCAACAGCGGTCTCTATCGCCGCCCGCCCGCCGAGCTGCTCCAAAGATGGGCAGAGCAGTACCACATCCGCGATCTCGACCCCGATGAGATGTATGCAATTGCCGACGAGCTCGAACAAGCCCTCAACGTCGTGCCCGTTCCCGGAGCGGTATC
>JANOEM010000768.1:0-4902 GCA_031413195.1 Actinomycetes bacterium | reverse complement strand
CTTCAGTCGCGCCGGGTCGTGTTGCTGGACATCTACGGAAGCCTCTACTACGCCGGCGCGAAGACACTTCAGGCCCATCTTCCCGACCCCTCGTCGGCTGAGAACCCGGCGGTGGTCATCCGCCTTCGCGGGCGAGCAATGCTCG
The DNA here is from genome assembly GCA_031413195.1 of Actinomycetes bacterium. Lineage (GTDB taxonomy): Bacteria > Actinomycetota > Acidimicrobiia > Acidimicrobiales > Ilumatobacteraceae > WLMZ01. Next base: position 4,757 of record JANOEM010000768.1, on the reverse strand, counting down.
GGGCGACTTCGTTCACCGTGTTGTCCGACTACGCACAGCGTCTGCAAACCGTCGGGGGCAGGCTCTACCTCAGTGGCGTGGATGCGGTGACCCACACTCAACTTCGCCGAAACCGGACAGTCGAACAAGCCGGGGATGTCAGGGTGTTCGAGGCAAGCGCGACGGTTGGCGAGTCCAGCCTCGATGCATACCACGCCGCCGAGGCCTGGCTGCGCGATCTGGACTGACGAGCCGTCGTCAGGACACCAGGGTCGCGATCCCCTGGACGATGCCGCCCGCTGCGAAACCGGTGAGCAACAGAAGATAGGCCCAACGCAACGGTCGGAACTTGCGATGAAGCAAGTACAGGCTCTGCGCATGAAGATCTTCGAGGATCGCGTCGTACATTCCGGCGTCGTCAGCGATCAGCTTGTGCATTGTCTGCTTGTATTCATCGGTGTCCAGCAGCGCTGCATGACCGAAGAACAACGGATTGAACTCTCCGACCGGCGGCTTTCCCGTCAGTCGGTACTTCGGCAACACGGCGAACACGGCGCAGGTCAACGCGAGGAGTACGAACACGCCGAGAGCGATCACACCTGGCCTCACGCTGCGGTCGGTGAGGCGGGTCGCGGCCAATGACAGCGTGATGGACGACGCCGTGATGACGATGCTCGCCTTGAGGTCTGCTTGGCCGGTGATCGCGACGAGTTGCTGCTGAAGGTTGCGCAACATCGTGTCTGCGCTGGAGCGTCGATCGGGCTCAACCACTGGCAACGCCACAGCGGGAGAAGCACGTGACTCGGGGCCGTCCGACACCCACTCAGTTGGTTGAATCGGCACGGTTTCCGACGCTATCGCCCTGGACTCCCGACGTCATCACCGCCTGAGATTGCCGTTGCTCCAACCAGTTACTGATCGGGCTCGGCAGCGCAGCCGGGCGATCACCCCAATCGATCACTTCGACCGTGCCGGCGACCACGTCGTGCAACGTGCGCCGCTGCCGACCGAACACACCTCCGATCAAGCCGAGGCCCAACAGCGCGATACTGAACGGGAGGACGATCACGCGGACCAACGCATGCCGGAACTCGATCGGCCCGCCGTTGCGCTTCACGACCCGCAAGCCCACGACAGCCTTTCCGAGGGTTCGCCCCGTCAGCGCGAGCGGAACGGCAAAGTACAGCAGTGCCCATCCGACGAAGAACAGCACCGCCCACGGTCCACCGATCCCGGCGCGGTCACCCCGAGTGAGGAGGTCGATCAACCAGCTCCCGATTGCGGTGGCAACACCGAACAGGAAGACCATCGCGAAACCATCAAGGCTCCAAGCAGCGAGGCGGGCCAGCGGCCCCGCAAAGTGGCCAGAGATCGATGGTCGCTCTCGAGCGGGACGGTCGGCGGTCGGCACGCGCTGCAGACCCGGTGGCCCATCCGGATCGAGGTCGGGATCGCGACGGGCCACGCGTGCAGCGATGCGGGTGATGACCTCGTCTATACCGGCAACCTGTCGTCGGACGAGATCGATCGTGCTCGCGGTGATCCCGCGGGTGCTCTGGGCCACGATGCCGGCGAGATCGGCACTCTGCACGATGCGATCGATGTCGATCCGATTGACTACGGCATCGACATCGATCCTGGCCATGACTTCGTCGAGGTCGACCCGGCCGATGACTTGATCGACATCGATCCTGGCGAGGATCTCATTCACATCGACGCGGGCAAGCAACGCACCGAGGTCGATCCGAGCCATCAGCTGATCGACATCAACCCGGCTGAGCAGGGCATCGACATCGATCCGGCTCATCAACACTTCGACGCTCACCCGGCCAAGGAGGCGATCGACGTCGATCCGGTCGAGCATTCCGTTCACATCGACTCGTGCCAGAATTTCGTCGACATCGATCCGACTCATCAACTGCTCAAGATCGATCCGGTCGAGCAGCGCCTCGATGTCGATCCGGGCTACGACGTCGTCGACGTCGATCCGCGCGATCAGATCATCGACATCCACTGCCTTCGCGACAGTGGGGACGACCGAATCGACGATCCGCCCGATCGGGTCGAACAGTGAGCGTCGCCGGGTGGCTTGGTGAGGATCGGAATTGTTCGATTCGGACACGGCCACTGCCGACCTCCCTTGGTTCCCTCGCCGCGCGAGGGAGCCTGATGAGCGAGACCCTACATCCGCCTATCATGGCTGGATCATGTCGAACCAGGCCGTGACATCGCAACCGTTGTCGACCGACGCCCCGCCCAGCTTCCACCTGCTCGCGAAGCCGAGTGGGTCGACGTGCAACATCGATTGCACGTACTGCTTCTTCTTGTCCAAGGAGGCGCTGTACCCGAACGAGAAGAGCCGGATGTCAGCGGCAACTCTCGAGGCCTACATCAAGCAGTTGCTCGAATCACATCGCTCGTCAGAGGTGACCGTCGCGTGGCAGGGCGGCGAGCCGACCCTGATGCGGCAAGAGTTCTTCCAGGTCGCGGTCGACCTGGTCGAGAAGTACCGTCGGCCGGAGCAGTCCGTGCAGCACACCTTCCAGACCAACGGCATCCTGCTCGACGACGACTGGTGCGAGTTCTTCAGAGAACACGACTTCCTCGTCGGTCTCAGCGTCGACGGACCGCGCGAGATCCACGACACGTACCGTGTCGACCGTCTGGCCCGCGGAACCTTCGACAAGGTCATGCACGGCTGGCAGTTGTTGCAGAAACACGGTGTCGAGTTCAACGTCTTGTGTACGGTGAATGCCGCCAACGAGCACCACGGCAAAGAGGTCTACCGGTTCTTCCGGGACGAGCTCGGTGCCAAGTGGATCCAGTTCATCCCAATCGTCGAACGCGCGAGTGAAGAAACCCTGACCATCGCCAACCAGGGCTGGAGCGAGCAGCCCGGCCGCAAGCGGCTGCTGTACACCCAGACCGGGAACCTGGTGACCAACCGCACGGTCGGCAGCGAGCAGTACGGTCGATTCCTGATCGACGTCTTCGAGGACTGGGTCCGCCACGACATCGGCACCGTCTTCGTGCAGCTGTTCGACGTGACGCTCGAGGCGTTCTTCGGCCGCCATCTCCTGTGCATCCACGCTCCGACCTGTGGCTTCGGGCCGGCGCTCGAGCACAACGGAGACCTGTACAGCTGCGACCATTTCGTCGAACCGAAGTACCTCTTGGGCAACATCCACGAAACCCACATGGTGGAACTCATCACCAAGCCCGAGCAGCGCAAATTCGGGCAGGACAAGCGGGACACGCTCACCGCCCAGTGCCAGGGCTGCAAGGTCCGCCACCTCTGCAATGGCGGATGCCCGAAAGATCGATTCGCACATTCACGCGACGGCGAAGCGGGGCAGAACTACCTCTGTCAAGGCCTTGAACTGTTCTTCATGCACACTGGCCCGGCTTTCTCGGCAATGGCGCAGCGGATCCAACAGAACGGCGCGCCGTCCGAGGTCATGGCGACCGTGAACGCCGAAGACGCCCGCCGCGGTGTCTATCAACCGTGCCCATGCGGCAGCGGCAAGAAGTTCCGTTTCTGTCATGGAACCAAGGCACCGGCGTCGTCGTTCAGCGGCGTGCGCAGCGCTACCTGACCTCAATCTGCGACGAGGCCGAGTTCGAGCCAACGGCCGCGATCGGTGACGATGCCGATCTCGGTCAGGAACGAAGTGAGCTTCGAGAGACCCGCGACGACGTTGGACCGGTAGGCAGGGTTCGCCTTCGCGATCACCGCGCCGTTGTCGATTCCGAGATGCTCGAACACAGCGTGGTCGAGGCTCAGGGCGACGATCTCACCGACTAGTTCCGGGGCGACGTTGCGTACAAACGCCTGATCATTCGGGTCGAGCCCGGGCCAACACTCCGAGAGATAGGTCTTCGCGAAGCTCACGTGGCGGGCCTCTTCGAGCACGTGCAGCCGACTGATCTGACGCGCGATCGGGTGGACCCGTTCGTCACGCATCGTCGCCCGGTTGGCGTGATCGAGGAGCTCTTCGATCGCAAGGATCAGCAGGTAGGACAGCGCCCGTCCACCCCCGCTCTGGTCGATCATGACCTCGCGAGTGGGACCATAGGCGGGCGTGCCCGCACGCCGGATGTACTCCCCGAACATCATCGAGTGGCGGCACTCGTCGGCAACCTCAACAAGGAGGTAGCGGTGCATCGGATCACGCACGTCGACCTCGGTCAGGTGACGGAGCACGATCTGCATCAGTGCGTTCTCGAACCAGATTCCGGCACCGAACAGAGCAGCCGTCTCGTGACGGCTGTAGGTGATCCGCTCCGATTCCGTCATCTGATCCCAAACCTCGGTGCCGTACAGCGCGAGCAGTTCCGGAGGAAGGTGGAAGGCGGAGTCATCGATCGGGGTGTCCCAATCGATGTCGCGGAACGGATCGTGCGAGATCCGTTCGGAGGCGGCCACCAGTTGCTCGGATTTGGCGGCGGTTCGTGGCATGTCGACAAGGTGCGTGCTCATGGATCCCAGTATGACGTTGACAGTTGTTACTGTCAACGTATTGTGACAGTAACAACTGTCACAGTCGATGGACTTCGTGCTTGAATGGGGCCATGCAGGTCGACCAGGATCAATTCGAATCAGCGCTCGTGTATTCCTTGGCAGAACTCGCCGTGGCGAGCGGCGTCAGCGAACGCACGATCCGCTACTACCAGGCAGAGCATCTTTTGCAACGCCCGACCAAAAGGGGCCGCGACGCCGTCTACGGAGACGACCATCGGGAGCGTTTGGCGGTGATCACCGAGCTGAGCGATCGTGG
>JANOEM010000767.1:0-1506 GCA_031413195.1 Actinomycetes bacterium | reverse complement strand
GAGGTCGTCGATGACGCGAACGATGTTGGCGGCGACCACGAGCAGCACGATACTTGTGGCCACCCGAGCGAGAGGGACCCACCGATCTTGTGTCGGTCGCGTCGTGACAGCGACAACAGCGACCAGCGCGCTCAGCACCCCGGCGAGGGCGACGACTGGTGGCCACCATGCCACATTCGGGAGCCATCTCAACTCACCTGCCGCTGCAACCGTGTCGCTGCCAACCTGTAGCGGGATCTCATATTCCAAGATGAGGTGTTGCCGGCCGCGATCGGCGGCGACAGCGGGCGGCTCCACACGAGACATCCAGTGAGCGCGATGGTCGTGCCACGAGTAGCTGTTCCCAGCGGCGATCGGTTCCCAATCGGCAGCGGCGGTGGCGGAGGTCCCGGCGGGCATGTCGACGTCGCCGTAACGGTCCTCGTTCAGATAGGTGGCAGGCGATGACGCATTGCGGTAGACGGCGTCGCCGGGAACGAACCGGAGGTAGGGCTCGCCTTGGTAACCGAACACAGTCACTTCGCTGCCGGTGTCATTCGTTAACTCGATGAGGCCGTCACCGCCGCGAACGTTCCAGGTCAAACCGTCGACACCGGCGTCGATGATCTCGCTGTTGTAGTTGGTCACGACCGCGTCCGCGTCGTTGCCGTGGGCGAGAGCGCTGCCCGGGGTTGCGAGCATGACGAGAATGAGCAATGCCAGACCGGCGAACGGATGTCGGCAGTCCGCTGTCGTCACTGATCTCACCGTGGTTCGTCGGGTTCACCGGGCTCGCTGCTCACGAGCCGGAAATCGCGTTGAATTGTCGCTCGCTCGTTGCCGGAAGATGTGGGGTGCCAGGGCAGCAGGTGTGGCGGCGTAAGCCACCACAGCAGGAACACGCCGATCAGTTCCACAAGGTGGACCGGCTCGGCCAGGGGCCCGCTGTGTCCACTGATAACGTCGATCGCGGTCGCGACCACCGTGAGAGCGGCGAACGTCGCGGCCAGCGCGAGCATGGCGTGCGACATGCGTGAGACCCAAGCAGCGACGAACAACCCGACGCCGAAACCGATCTGCCAGGCAGCGAGGTGGCGCGCAGCGTGTGCCTCGGCGCTGGAAGCCTCACCCTGGATGTAGCTGGGGAGGGCCGCGAGCACGATCACGATCGCGGCGACAAGCAGCAGTCGTCGTGCCCAGCGGCCACTGAGCCAGCGGCGTTCGCTGTTCGTCAGTTCCGCCGTGTCGAGCCCGGCCACCGGCGACGTCGTGACAGCCGTTGGCCTGGGTGATGGGCGCAACAACGCAGTCGCCTCGAGTGATGCCGTGCAGGCAGGACACGTCGATGCGTGAGCATCAGCAGCGGAACGATCAGGCTCGGAGAGCTCACCGTCGGCGCTGGCCGACACCTGCTCCCACCACGGGCAACTGCTCATGACGACCAGTCTCTCAGTCCCGAGCGCCCGTGCGGCGACCCGGTCGCTCCGCCGTCGAGGGTGTTGATCACATCACTGCCCGACTGTGCCG
>JANOEM010000766.1:0-2615 GCA_031413195.1 Actinomycetes bacterium | reverse complement strand
GGGGCTCGATCAGCGGATTCGTCGTCGTCATCACCATCGCCGTGCTGGCCTGCGGTGGTCTGGTTGTCGACGGAGCAAGGGTGGTCGCTGCGAAGGTCGACGCGGCGGATCACGCCGAGAATGCGGCGAGAGCGGGGGCGCAGGAAATCGCGGCCCGCGAAGGTGTCGTCGTTCTCGACCTCGCTCGGGCGCGCCGCTCCGCTGACCTTTACCTCTCCGGCGCGGGCGTGAGTGGAGTCGTGACGGTCACACCGCAACGAATCACCGTCACCGTGTTCGAGACCGTCGAGACGACACTGCTCCGATTGGTCGGTGTCAACTCGAAGTCCGTCAGTGCGACCAGGTCGTCCGACCCGGTGACCCAATAGAGAAGCGGACGAGATGAACGGAGTTTTGACATGACGCGCTTGCTTCGCGGCATCGGTGCATTCGGCGTGTTGACAGTGCTTCTCGTCGCCGTTCCCTTTGCGCTGGTTCGTTTCGTCGGCCGGCCGTGGCCTAGTTCTGTGCCGTTGTTCGGGCCGATCATCGCCTCGATCAAGGCCGGTGACATCGGCGACACAACCGTCATCAAGGCCCTGGCACTGCTGATCTGGATTGCCTGGATCCGATTGGCGCTCAGCATTGTGATCGAGATCGCAGCACGACTCGGTGGACTGCAGGTACCTCGCGTCTTCGGGCTCGGATCTGCGCAATCGTGGGCCGCGAGTCTGGTCGCTGCCGCGATTCTGCTGTTCGCAGTTTCGCCTCGCGGTATGGCGGCCGCATCGCCGAGTGGCTGGCGTCCGATCCCGGTCGCGTTGTTGCAGACCGACGTCGTATCGCTGCCTCCGATCGACCCGGCCGCCTGCGAACTCCGGTCTCGGCAAGTTTCTTTCGACGCGACGTCGAGCGCGCCGGATCAGGCGGCGCCACGAGCGCATCATGTGCAACGAAATGAATCGTTCTGGTCGATAGCCGACGACGAACTCGGCGATGGCACGCGCTGGCGAGAGATCGTCGAGATCAACAAAGGTATCGAGGTCGCACCCGGCGTGATCTTCGACGGAGTGTCAGGTCAGTTGATGCCCGGCTGGACACTGGTGATCCCACCGTCGCGACCGGCAGTGTTCCCTGCTGATCGCTCGTGGTCCGGGAGCCGGACGGTGCGAGTCGAGCGAGGCGACACCCTCAGCGGGATAGCCGAGGAAGAGCTCGGTGACGCGGCGTCATGGCCGCTGTTGTGGGAAGCGAATCGGGGCAGTGACTTCGCTGGCCGAACCTTCGACGACCCGAACCTGATCCTGACCGGTTGGGAACTCGTGCTGCCCAATGCACTCGAATCGGTGATCGATATCCCCCCAGAGGTTCCGGTAGCGGTTCCGGCCGAGGTTCCTGTAGATGTTCCGGTACAAGTTCCGGTCGCGGTTCCCGCCGAAGTTCCGGCGGCTCCGATGGTCTCGCTGGCGCCGAGCCCCGCAACCACTCCGATGCCAAGAGCGACTGCGCCGGCACCATCGCCTGACCTCGGCCCGACAGCTGAATCTGCTCAGGATGAATCGGCCTCGTTGCTCGGTGGGATCGGCGCAGCCGTGATGTTTGCTGCCGGTGTGAGCACGACGCTGGCTCACCGTCGTCGCCGCCGCTTGCGCGGTGCCACCATTGGTTCCCGGTTGCCCGACGCTTCGGCGGTTGCCGTCGCCACCGAGACCGAGCTGCGGTCCGTCGAAGGCGGCGAACGCATGGCCCGACTCGACATTGCGCTGCGGGCCGCCGCCGCCGAACTGGTCATCCATGCTCCCGGGGTGACAATCGTTGCGGTGATCGTTGGGCGCGACGGCCGAATCGATCTGTTCCTCGATGGGCTGGCACCGCCGGCCATTGATCCGTGGATCTCGACCACCGAGTGTCGCTGGCAACTCCCGGCAACGGTTCGGCTCGACCGATTGGCATCGGTGGCTCGACGATCCGGCCAACCCTGCCCTGCGCTTGCGCACATCGGATCGACGACTGCAGCTGAGGCCACCCGAGGTGACGTATTCCTCGATCTCGAGTCGATCGGTCTGCTGTCGATCGAAGGCGATCAGGTGCGTGCAGTTGATGTCCTTCGCTCGGTCGCAGCAGGTATCGCGGTCTCACCGATGTCCGAGATCGCGCATGTGATCACGGTCGGGCTCGGCGACGTGGTCTTTGGGCATCCGTCGGCACACGAAGCCGATTCGTTGGACTCGGCGCTCGATCTTGCTGCAACAGCCATCGGCACGACCGGAGCTATGGCAAGTTCGACCTCGAACACCTTTGCCTTGAGGGCGAGTCATCATGGTGGTGAGGCATGGGAACCAGCGATCGTGTTCGGTAGCGGGTGTACATCTGGAGAAGTGACCGATGCCGATCTCGTCTCCTTGACGGCGAGGGCCGGTCGTGGGCTGGCAGTGGTTCTGGATCGGCCGGTCGAGGGGTCCGTATGGCGCCTCGTCGAGGGGGCGCGGTCTTGGGTTCTTCAGCCCTTGGGGCTCGGATTGATCCCTGTTGGGTTGACTGCCGAGGACCTCGACCGCGCCCGGCAGGTTCTTGTCGAAGCTGACCTGCCGCTGATCAGCAGTATCGAGCCCGACCCTGACCCGATCGAGGACCCA
>JANOEM010000765.1:0-5165 GCA_031413195.1 Actinomycetes bacterium | reverse complement strand
CGACGCGCATCTGGCTGAACGCATCGGGCGCATCGGTGCTCAGATTCTTTCGCTCTTCGGGGTCGAACCTCCATTGTGCATCGAGTCCATCGTCACGACCCTGCCCACCGGCGACGACGGAGCACCCGAACTCTGGAAACTCAACCACTACTACGAGCGTCTCGACGAGTGGAATGCGGACCACGGAATCCCCACGCAGCCCGGCACCCTGCCGGCAGCGGAGCCAGCGTGGGAACTTCACAACCTGACGGTCGACCCCGAAGAGCGAAAGAATCTGAGCACCGATGCGCCCGATGCGTTCCACCAGATGCGCGTCGTGTTGAAAGCACAGCGCGACGAAAAGCGGTTGTTGCCGTCGATCGGTGCCGGTCGCTAGTCAGGGCTGGGTGCCGGGCAGCCCGCACGTCAGGCAAGCATCCGACCGGAGCACCACAGATGAATTGTCGCCAAGTTTTTCTTCTCGTCACCGCGATTGGACTGCTACCCGTCGCCCTCTCCTATGGACTGGCACCCGGCAGAAGCCTGGAGTTTCTGTTCGACGTTTCGATTGAAAACGTCAATGGCACCCATATGTTTCGAGCCATCATGGGCCTGTATCTCGGCTTCATCCTCTTCTGGATCATCGGTGCGTTTCGAGAGGATGTGCGACAAGCGGCTCTCTATAGCGTCGTGGTTTTCATGTTCGGTCTAGCAGCTGGGAGATCGCTCAGCCTCTTGGCAGATGGATTCCCCAATTGGCTACTCGTGACGTATTTGGTCCTTGAGCTCGGCATTGGATTGCTGGGATTGAAGTTGCTGAAGCAGCCAGAATAGAAGATGGTTGTTCGTCGAAGCCGGCGAGCGCACCGGCACGATGTTCATAAACAAGGACGTCGTTATGAAGGTTCTGTTGATCGGGTTGCGGTCCAACCCGAGCGTCCGCGATTCGTCGTGAACCTTCGGGCGGAGGTCTCGAGGTGTGGTCGCTTGACGTTCAGCAGGTTGATGCCGCGGTCATAGCACCAGCTGGCGAAGATCCGAAGATCCGTGGCGTAGCTGCGTCGGGTGGGATCCGCGCAGCGGCGATGAACGCAGCGACGGCCACCCGTTCGGCGATGATCACCGAGTCGTCGTATCGGACGACTTCGACGTCGTGAACAGTGGTGGTTTCAGTGGTGTCGGCCATGGTGGCCTCCGTGGGTGACCCAGCCTCGCGAGGAGACGGGACCATCCACGCTCGCGCCAATGCGAAACCGCCGTCACCGCCCTGGGTTGAGCCAGAGGTCGTGGTCTGAAAATGGTGCGATGCCCGGCGTGTCCAATCGGGCCGCCCAGCGCTAGTACGTCTCGAGGATCTCGGCGTAGCCGCCCGTCGAGAACGCCGGATCAGGCGCGCACTTCGCTCAACCGGTTTCGCTATCCGCACGCTCGCGTACCGGCGATATGCGCCCGTGAACTGCAACAGTTCGCCCAGGTGCATCGTGATCTCATGATGTCATGGCAAAGCAGACCACAGTCCGGTTGCCGGACGACCTCGCCGCCGACGCCGAGGCTGTTGCTCGAGTCCGAGGCGACAGCGTCAACCAACTCATCATCGACGCACTCGCCGCCGAGATCGAACGAGTCCGCTCCGACGACGACTTCACTGCCCGCGCCAAGAAACTGATCGAGCGCGACCGAGAGATCCTCGACCGCCTCGCGAAGTGACCCCGCTACCTCAGCCTCGCTGAATTCTGGTATCTCGCCGAACATGTGACCGGCATCAACGCCGCAACGCTCATCAAGGCAAGTCGCGTCGAGCTCGCCGACTCCGCACTGCACGCACCGCAGGCCGGCTTCGGTGACACCGACTTCTACCCAGACGTGTACGACAAGGCCGCTGTGCTCGCGTGTCGAATAGCGTGGAATCACCCGCTGCCGACGACGCAGTCGACGCAATGCTCGCCGTGGCGGCACGTGGGGTCGACGAGATCCGGCTCGCAACCTGGCTCCGCGAACGAGTCAGCTTCTGAGCCTGAGCCAGCAAGCCTGCTGCCCAGCACAATACGGGCCCCAGGATCACCCACATACCATGCGAAGTCGGTCGGGTCGAAGTCGGCGATGGGAAGCTCATCATCACGCGGGCCGGGACCATTGTCTTGACGACTGCGTCATCCGTCCGTTTTCCGTCCTCGGCCCCGAGCACCTGGGCTTCAACGACGACATCGAGAAGGTGTAGCACCTGATCATTGCCACAATCCGGCGGCATTTGCCCTGGTGAGCCGGGGTGTTGGACGGGGGAACGATCCCTTCGTCCATTCGGTGTATTTCCCCTTGTAGATGGCACCTTTCGTGGAGCGGGGGGGAATCGAACCCTCCCGCGTGCATGTTCCCCCAGCCTGGTCAGAGCATTACGCACCTGGCCAGCCCACCTTTTCGAGTGACCGTTGTTGACCGTGAATGACCGTAAGTGACCGGTGTTGCCCGTCCTTTTCCATCCTTGACCAGCGACGACATTGGTGCGTGTTCTCATCCATTCCATCGTCCACCAGTGACGTCATCGATCACGTCACAAATGGTGAGGCGCACAACGAAGATCTATGTCGGCCCCCGTACTCGTCAGCCCGAGACCACAGGTAGCGCGGTTGGTGACCTCCGATGCGCTCAGATCGCCGGCTCTGCGGGCGGTTACGGAGCTAAGGGTGCGCGTTCTGCGTGCCGACCGGTGAGTGTTATGTGCGGATCGCGTACTTCGAGATGCGCCCGTAACGGCAGCTCGGGGCATTACTCGGTTGGTCCAAGCGGCCGGAGGTGCTCTATGAGCCAGGCTCCGGTGGCGATCTCGTCCCATTCGCCACCTGCGACCGCGAGTACTGCCGCTTCAGCCTCGTGGACCGAGGGCTGGGGATCCCAGGCCCAGCCGTTGATATCCACAAACAATCGCAATGACACCCACGCAGCACGCTTGTTGCCGTCGGGCAGCGGGTGATTTCGTGCCAGCCGCACAATCAATACGGCTGCCTTGTCGACGAACTCAGGGTAGAAGTCATCATCTCCGAAACCTGCCGCAGGGGCATGCAGCGCCGAGTCGGCGAGGTCGAGGTTCGTCATGTTCATCACCGTCTGAAGATCCAGCCCGGTGACCGCCGCGGCGACGGCGACGTAGTCAGCGAGGTCGAGGTACTCGACGCTCACTTCGCGAGGCGCTCGAGCAGTTCTCGGTCCTCGTCAATGATCTGACGGACACGGCGCCGGAATGCGGGGTCCTTCTGGCGTCGCTCGACCGCTTCGCGAAGCGCGAGCTTCACGGTCTCGTTGAGGCTCTGCCCCTCGGCGCGCGCAAGCGCCTCGGTGTCAGCGGCGAGCTCGTCATCAAGTCGAACGGTGAGGTTCTTGGACATGACACCATGATACCAAGCACTCAGTTGTTCAGGTAGCGCCTATGGCCGGATACGGAGCGTGTCCGCCAGCTATTTCTGCTGGAGTTGATCTGACGCCGCTCGACTTGCCTGCCTTCGGCTCGTGCGGAGATCCTCGCAGACATCGGCGATCGAGACGTGACGGCGTTCAGCTGCCGCGCGCACGAAGACCACGACAGCAAGCAACGCATGAAACCACAAGTCGATGCTGTTGAACACTTCGGTGCGGAAGAACGACTTGTCCCACACGTCGTTGAAGTGCTCGACGATGCCGTTGCGCCATGGTTCACGGATCGGGATGAACCGGGCGGTGACATCCAGGTCGAGACAGGTGGCAACGATCGGGGAGAAGTACTGCCATGCCGGTGGGATGCCGCCCCGGAAGTTGGCGTGGTTGTCGAACTGGGCGACCGCTGGCACTCCGACACGTCCCCAGATCCCGCAGAGTGCTTGAACGAGCGCTGCTGGGCGGGTCTCGGTGACGATGTCGTTGCCGACGTGGTGTGAGCCGACATCGATCAGGTTCATGGTGTGGAACCGGGCGGCACCGAACAGGTGACGAGGGCCGATCATGTCGATCTGATGTGTGGTGCCAGGCTCGGCAGCGACCCGGTCCGGATACGGCACGTGCTTGGACTGATACTGCTCCGCTCGTCGCCGGCGTGGTTGGGCTACACCAGCGCGTTCGAGGACGCGCTCGATGGTGCGTGCCGGTGGGATCGGCTCGACACCGACACGTCGCAGGTCCCACTGGATGGCCAAGGACCCGTACTGCGCTCGAGGGTTCGCGACCAGCCGGGCCCGTGACGCCAGGATCTGTGCTTCGAGGTCGCTGGGCGTCTTGGTCGGCGACGATAACGGTGCGCGTGATCGCGACTGCTCCCACCCATCGAGATGGCTGTCTTCGTCGTGGCGGGCAACCCATTTACGTACCCAACGCGTCGTGCGCCCCAACGCCTTGGCGATCTCCGTTGGGCTCTGCCCGCCCAACCGGCGACGCACTGCTTCGATCCGTAACTGTTCTTCTGACACCATCGGCTCCTTGCTCGATCAACACGAACAAGCAAGCGAACCGGAACGATGTCCCTGCGGAACCCGACCTCACCAGCCGGAACGATCTCCTGACGGTCACAGCGGAACGATGTCCTGGCGGCTCTCAGCTAGTCTCTCTTCTGGACATATCGTCCAATTACTTTGGAGGTTGTGATGGGGTCGTCAATTACTATCGCCGGCTTTGGTGGCGCAGAGATGATGGGGACGGGCGAGTTCGATGATCGGATGCCAGGTCCCGGCGAGGTGCGGATCGCGGTGCGGGCGGCCGGGGTCAACCCGATCGATTTCAAGATCAGGAACGGCTGGTTGAGGGACGTCTTTCCGTCGACGTTTCCGTACGTGCCGGGCTCAGAAGTGGCTGGGGTCGTCGATTCGGTCGGCTCAGATGTCGACGGCATCGCGGTTGGTGACGGCGTGGTTGCGATCGTGCGCGAGGGCTATGCAACCTCGACGGTCGCGGATGCGAAGACGGTGTTCAGCAAGCCCGATGGGTTGTCCTTCGTTGAAGCGGCAGCGTTCCCGGTGGCGGCAGAGGTGGGCTACAGGACCATGTTGCAGCTCGCGGTCTCGGCCGGCGATGTGGTCGTGATCAACGGTGCGGGTGGTCCTGCGGGCTCGGCGGCGGCCCAGTTCGCGCTCGCGTGGGGTGCGCAGGTAATCGGAATCGTCGGCAGGTCGAGCTTCGAGTGGATGCAAAGCATCGGTGCGATCCCGGTCGAGTACGGCGATGGCGTC
>JANOEM010000764.1:0-2422 GCA_031413195.1 Actinomycetes bacterium | reverse complement strand
AAGGAAGTCGAAATCACTCGCCTCGGTCGCGTCACCCCGGGCCACCGACCCGAACACCCGGACCCGCGAAGCACCGCGAGCGTGTGCGATGCGGAGGATCTCGCTGCGACGAGACCGCAGGTCGATCAACATCGGGACGGCCATGGGCTAGAGGATACCCTGGACCTGGCACGCATGCGGAGAGCGAGTTTGACTGTGGCTTGGATCGACGTTCTCGGATACGACAGTTCGGCGGGGATGTAGCGTTCTGATCGTGCACGTGGACGAAGTCGAGGACATCAGTTGGAGGTGCCACGCCAACTGCATCGAATATGCCCGCGAGATGGCGCGAAGTTCGCGTGCTGCCGGTGCCATCGTCGAGCGTGACGGCGTCGTGCTTTTCGCCACCGGCTCGGCGTTTCCGATTCTGGTCAACGGCGCGTTCCGCGTCGACCCCAGCGTCGACGCGGATGCCGTGATCGATATCGCCGACACGTGGTTCGCAGAACGCCAGCGAGGCTGGTCACTCGGGACTACCAGTTGGAGCGACCGCGATCACGACCTCATCGAGGCCGCCTCCAGACATGGACTGCATCCGACGGCGAACACGCCTGGCATGGTGTGCCATGAGCGATTGGAAAAGGCGGTAGCCACCAACGGCACCGAGCTTCGTACGCTCACCACCGATACCGAGGTGGCCGCGTTCGTCGCGATGAACGACGCTGCGTACACGTCTCTCGGAATGCCACCCGGTGTGTTCGCGGCCGTTCAGTGCGCACCGTTTCGTTCAACACCTCACACCGTCACCGTTGGCGCGTTCGACAACGACGAGCTCGTGTCGGGTGCCCAAGTCACCTTCAGCCACGAGATCGCCGGAGTCTACGGCGTCGGCACCGCCCTGCACGCACGCGGCCGCGGACTGGCCGAATTGGTGACCCGTGCGGTGACCAACATTGGCTTCGATGGAGGCGCGCCCTACGTCACGCTGCAGGCCACGTCGATGGGTGAGCCGATCTATCACAAGTTGGGCTACCGCGAGCTCTACCGGTTCGCCAACTTCACCCGCTTCGCGTGACCGGCTACGTCCAGTCGTGCCCTGAGTTCGGCCAGATCATCGAAGCAAGTCGCGAAGCGTTCGACGATCTCCAACAACTCGAATGTCTGGAAGTCGTTGGTCGACGGCTCCCCGCTCGGTCCGCGTTCATCGCCGAGCTGGCGATCAAGGTCTTGGAAGAAATCAAGCGTCGCGCGGACCTCGCGACGTTCACTGGTCACCCTCGCTGAGCCTCGGCCTGAGCAATCCGCTGGTGAATCCTCGTACGGGTCCGCTCGATCAAATCCTGCGGTGCCTGGTCGAGATCGGTCACGACGCTGGCATCAAAAAGCGCGTGGCGCTCGGCCGGGCTGAGCTTCTCCAGTTCTGCTGCGGTCCACACCTTCTGCGCCACGCACCGAACTGTACCCCGTTCGACGACCGACCGCGGTCAACTGCAAACCACGCTCGCCCGGCTCGGCGGGTCGGAAGCACGTAGGCAGGAACCGCAGGAGACCGGACAGAGGCACCATCGATTCCTCTCTCAAACCATGCCCCCGACCAGGGCAAACACGTCCGATCGTTGTGAAATCGACAACGACAAGTGGACCATCAGGGACGGCTTTCGAACCCCCCGCACCACTTCGGTCGGTCCATGGAGATCCTGCCAGGCATCCTCGCCAGACAAATCGGCCCGAGTCGCGCCGCGGCCATACTCCAGGGGCAACGGCGGCTGACCCGCTCCGAGGTCGACAACCTGGTCGACCTGTACGCCACAGGCATCAACGTTCGCCAGCTCGCGGCGGCCTTCGGGATCAACCGGGACACCGCACTGCGACATCTCCAACACCGAGGTGTCCCGAGTCGAGCGACGGTGCGCAAACTCACCGATGGACTTCTCGCAGCCGCAGCACGGCGGTATCTGGCAGGAGAACCGATGGCGAAGCTGTGCGGCGATCTCGGCATCAACCCGACCACCCTGCGCCGGGAACTCACCAAAACCGGCATCCAGCTTCGCCGACCCGGCCGACCCTCGGCGCGCCGAGACAAGTAGCTTCACGCTGCTTCTCACTGTCGATTGATCACCGCCCAGCCAGGCGCCGCGGCCTCTGTAGGCGAATCTCCGACACTTAGACGGTTATCGAGCGGGTGCCGACGCCTGCCGGTGCGAGCGAAGTGCGCCGTCGGGCGAACCTCCGCGTGCAGGGCGGCTCGGCGCGTTGCGACGTGCTCAGTGCCGCGACTCGAGCGCCCGCTTCAATGTCGAGCGGTGCTCGTTGGGTTCTCCCTGTTCGCCTACGGCCGTGTGTCATGTCCCGTCGGTCTGATCGCGCGTTTCCTCGCCGTCTGAGTCCGCCGCACGTCGGCGATTCCCTGCGTCACGAGTTGGCCGAGGGATCGGCCAGCGGC
>JANOEM010000763.1:0-1663 GCA_031413195.1 Actinomycetes bacterium | reverse complement strand
TATTTATTGCGCATGAACGGCGTGACGCTTGCGTCTCGCGAGGATCTCCGGCGAGCCGTCGCGAGACTTCGCAGCACGGCCCGAGCCCTGATCGTGGTTCAGCGCGGACCCGGCAGATATCATCTGACCCTTCCCTTGATCTGATCCCCTGATCCGAGGTTGAAGGTTCGTGGACGAGGAGTGTCGAAAATGCGTCATGTGTTGATCGCGATCGGGCTGACCGGGATGATCCTGACCAGTATCGCGGGTTGCTTCGAGCGTGCCTGATCAGACGGCTCGTTCACGGCATGAATCGGATTTGAACATGACGAACCGGTTACGAAGGGGTTGATTGTTGCAATTTGATGTCGTTATCATGGCGACTGTTACGGGTGGTGGTCACTCAATACGGTCACTCCCACACTCAGCGTGGCGCTCTCGTTTGGCGCAACGTGACCTGAGCGGGCGAACGCTCAAGCCACGACATCGGACACGGCGGTCAGGCCAAGTTGCCGGTGCGCAAACGAAGGACTTCTCACATGGGACAGCAAGCAGATCAGAACAACTTCGGCGTCCGTCGAAAACTCGGGCTCCTTGCCCTTGCCGCTGCGACATGCCTCGGCGGAACAGTATTCACCGTCGCTCCAGCTTCGGCCGCGCCGGTCGTCGCAAAGTCGAACAAGGCGGTCGTGCGCAACGATGGCTTGGCCCCGGTTGCGGTTACGGCGCTGACAGACCTTCAGACCTACATGCGATCGGGCGACCAGTCCGCGCTGCAGGTCTACACAGCGACCCGCGACGCGATCGCGACCGAAATCGCTTCCCGGCTCGCAGTCGATCCCGCCCGGATGATTGCGGCTTGGCAGAACGCCGACTTCCCGCACCAAGCTGCGCTGATGGCTGCCTTCACACAGTTGGGCGTTCCATACCGGCGGAACACCAGCAAGGAAGGCACCGGGTTCGATTGCTCGGGTCTCACGACATACGCATGGGGCGTCGCCGGCGTGACCCTCACTCGCCAGTCGGGCGCCCAGATCAGGGCTGCCTCGTCTCGTACAGCGGAAACAGCGATGGCCGGAGATCTGATGTACTACCCCGGTCATATCATGCTGTACCTCGGTGTGGATCGCACGATGGTTCACTCCCCGTACTCCGGGCGAACAGTCGAGGTCGACAACCTGCCTGGCCGGAGAATCCCCCGGTTCGGCAATCCGATCGGCTGAACGAGCGAGACGACTGGTCCCAGTCAGGAGTGAATTGCTCCTGACCCGTCACGAAGTGAAGGGGTTTTCCGACCAGTGCGGCGGGCGATGATCTCGGCGCAAATCGAGATCGCTGTCTCCTCCGGTGTGCGCGCACCGATATCGAGCCCGACGGGCGACAACAGCCGATCGATGTCAACGCGATCCACGACGCCTGCCTCGGCGAGGCGCTCCATCCGGCGTTGATGAGTCTTGCGGCTGCCCATCACCCCGATGTATCCCACCCGTGTTGCCAGCGCGCCGATCACGGCGGGAACGTCGAACTTGGCGTCGTGGGTGAGGATGCACACCACGTCTCGAGGGCCGAGCTCGGCACCTCTGCCGGAGAACAGCGGTCCGGGCCACGACACCAGGACTTCGTCGGCCATCGGAAACCGGCGGCGTGTCGCGAACACTTCTCGGGCATCGCACACCGTCACCCG
>JANOEM010000762.1:0-3798 GCA_031413195.1 Actinomycetes bacterium | reverse complement strand
CCCCATGTCGAAGAAGACCAAGAAGCAAAAGGCGAAGATGCGCCGTTCGAAGGCCAATCACGGTAAGCGTCCCAACATGGGGCGTGGCTAACAACTCGTTGCCCGTGCCGCCGACCCCTCGGCAGGCCGAACAAGATCTGTATCACGGCGTTCTCGTCTCGGACCCTTATCGGTGGCTCGAGGATGGTGAATCCGCTGTGACGGTCCAGTGGGTGGCCGACCAGAACGCACGAACCCGTCAGGCGCTCGATGCCCGGCTCGATCACGTCCATACCAGTGGATTGCTCGATCGTGGCCAATGGCACGAGCGCCTTGTCGCGTTGATGCGCCACCCGGTGGTGCTGCAGGCCAAAGTTCGTCACGATCGCCTTTTCGTTGCCGAACGCGCAGAGAGCGCAGACCAGTTCGCGCTCACGTTGCGGTCTGCATCCGATCCTTCGTCGCCTCCCGTCGTTCTCGTCGACCCTGGCGCGGCGGCTCCGGACGGGGCGCTGTCGCTCGATTGGTTCTTCCCGTCGTCTGATGGTCGTCTCGTCGCCTACGGCCTGAGTGAGGGAGGAACCGAGAACAGCACGCTCGCCGTACTCGACATCGAAACGGGTGAGCATCTCGTCGATCGCATCCCCGACACTCGAGCCGCAACGGTGGGGTGGCTGCCGGATTCGAGCGGGTTCTACTACACGTCCTATCCGGTAGACGATCAGTACAACCGGCGCGTGTTGTTCCATTGCATCGGCACACCGATCGACGACGATCCGATCGTCTGGAGCGATCCCGAGGCGCCGCAATCGTGGCCCGACGTGCAGATTTCGGGCGACGGTCGGTTCCTCCTTGTCGAGGTGCTCGTCGGCTGGGGACACCATGACGCGTTCCTGCTCGATCGCAATGACGGCAGTTGGTCGACGGTGATCGCCGGCATCGAAGCAACGTCTTCGTTCGACTTCATGGGTGACCAGTTGATCATTGCGACAACAGTCGGAGCGCCGAATGGGCGAGTCGTGACCGCGCCGCTCGAAGAACCGTGGGCCGAGAACTGGCGCGCTGTCGTTCCCGAAGGAGATGGCGTGATCGCCTCCGCGCATGCGTTCGGCGCGGAGATCCTCGTCGTGGTCACGGAACGGGCTGTCGATCGAATCGAGCGGTGGCAGACGGACGGGGGTGGATCGCAGGGCGTGATTGCGGACCTGGGAGTCGTCTCGATCAACGGTCTCGTCGTCGATCAGAACCCCCCTGCAGCGTTCGTCACCATCGTTGGGTTCGACTCACCGTCTGCGCTCTACCGGTACGACACGATCGCCGGTGTGCGCCAATGGGGGCCCGATTCTCAGTCCGATCCGGACCCGATGCCATCGCTGAGCGTGACCCAGACCAGCTACCAATCGCACGACGGCACGGAGATCGGGATGTTCTTGATCCATCGCGGCGATGTCGTGCCCGGTCCCGCTACACCGACGATTCTCAACGCATACGGCGGGTTTGCGATCAGCGAGACCCCGATCTGGTCGCCGCTGATCGTGGCGTGGTGCGAGCAGGGCGGGTTATACGCGATTGCCGGCATCAGAGGCGGGTCGGAGAACGGCGAGGCGTGGCATCACGCCGGCCGCCGCGGCAGCAAGCAGAACGTGTTCGACGACTTCCATGCCGGCGCGGACTGGCTGGTGTCAAAGGGACTGACCAGCCGGGAGCGGCTCGCCATCTCCGGCGGGTCGAACGGAGGACTCCTGGTCGGGGTCGCGCTCACGCAACGCCCCGACCTGTGTGCAGCAGTGTGGTGCGCAGTGCCGTTGCTCGACATGATCCGCTTTCCCCACTTTCTGATCGCACGCTTGTGGACCGACGAATACGGTGATCCGGATCTCGATGAGGAATTTGGCTGGCTGTGGGCGTACTCGCCCTATCACCATGTCGTCAGTGGTCGGGACTACCCGGCTGTGCTGTTGACCACTGCCGAAGGTGACACCCGGGTCGATCCTTTGCATGCGCGCAAGATGGCCGCGCAGTTGCAATGGGCGTCGGACTCGCAGGACACCCGCCCGATCCTGCTGTTGCAGGAGGGTCGGGCTGGCCATGGGGTCGGTAAGCCAGTCAGCAAGCGCGCCGACGAGTACGCACACGCCTTGGCCTTCTTCTCGCAGCAACTCGCGTGACAACGGTCGCCGAATTCGAAATCGATGCCGAAACGCAGGCGTGGAGCGACGTCGGCTTCGCTGTCGACGACGACGGGTTCCTGCAGCTCGGTGGCATCCGCATTCGACTCAGCGGTTCCGGCGGAGCGAGTGGCATCACGGGTTGGGTCCTCGCCGACGCTCCGGACCCGGCGGTCATCTCGATCGATGGCCTTCGCACCTCGCACGGGCCGCGATCAACTTTCGACGCGCAGGACCACCCCAACGGTGCTCTCGGAATCGATCACGTGGTGGTGTACACGCCAGATCTCGAACGCACGTGTGCATCGATCGAGAGTGCGACGGGGGCCGAGCTGAAACGGATCCGTGAAGCGGGCTCGATCCGCCAGGGATTCCACCGGATGGGCGAACTGATCGTCGAGGTCGTCACGTTTTCGGGGGTCGAGGGTTCGCACGCGCGGTTCTGGGGGCTTGCGATCAACGTTCGCGACCTCGACCGGATGTGGGCCGATCTCGGCGACGGCGTCATGTCGGAACCGAAACAAGCGGTTCAGCGAGGTCGACGAATCGCATCGATTCGGGAGTCAGCGGGCCTCGGGCTTCCGGTCGCCCTGATGACCGTTGCCGATCGACCCGGTTGACCGTGTGGATCAGCCGAACGACCGCTCCAACTCTGCACGAACCTTCGACCGTGCCCGATGGAGCAACACCCGCTGGTTTCCCTCCGACAGGTCAAGCATCTCGCTGACCTCGGCCGATGACAGACCCTCCACATCGTGAAGCGTGATGACCTCGCGCTGGCGCTCGGGAAGATTCTCGATCGCGCGAAGGATTCGTGAATTGGTCTCGTCCGAGACGACCACCGCTTCGGGGAGCAGACCCCAGTCCGTCGGAGCGGAGCTCCAGTGCCCGGTCGGTCGGCCCTCGGCATCGTGGAACCGGTTCGCTGCGACGCTCGGCTCGTCGTCATCGCGCTGAGTGCTCACCGGCGTGCTCCGAGACTCGCGCAGCCCACGCGTTCGCGCCTGGTTGACAAGGATTCGGAACAACCAGGTCTTGAACGACGAACGTCCCTCGAACCGGTGGATTCCCTTGATCACGGCGATCCAGGTGTCCTGGACGACTTCTTCGGCGATTGCGTTGTTGGGCACGAATGAGCGGGCGGCCCGAACCAGAGACCCGTGGTATTGCATCACGACGCCGCGGAACGCGATGTCGTCGTTGCGTTGCAACGCCTCGATGAGAGTCTGGTCGGCGGCCATTCGGGTCGATCTCGTTCGTGCGGCCCGTCCGCGGATCGGTCGGTGCCTCGCAACCATAGGTGAGTGTGGATGACCATTCAGCCGCCCGATCTTTTCCGTAACGAATCGGCCCCGTGCGGACACTGACGGTAATGCAGGAACACCATGTTGATGTCGTCGTCGTCGGATTGGGGCCAGGAGGTGAAGACGTCGCAGGCCAACTCGCGGAGGCCGGTCTGAAGGTCGTCGGTGTCGAGAGCCACCTCGTCGGCGGGGAATGCCCCTACTACGGATGCATCCCGTCGAAGATGATCATCCGAGCGGCGGACCTGCTCGAAGAGGCACGGCGCGTGAACAAGATGGCTGGTACGGCGACCGTGCAACCCGATTACAGCATCGTGGCGAACAGGATTCGTGACGAAGCCACTGAC
>JANOEM010000761.1:0-3845 GCA_031413195.1 Actinomycetes bacterium | reverse complement strand
CAAGGACGGTGGCCATCTGCTCGGCCGCGTCCAGGAATCGAAGCGGCCGGTGGCTCTCCTCCGGGTTCGCGGCGGCTACGAGCTCCACGACCCAGTCGATAGAACGGTTGAGCGGGTTGACGAGACGAAGGCCGCCACCCTGGTGCCTTTCGCGCAATCTTTCTTCCGCTCCCTGCCGGGACGGCCGTTGAAGCTGTCCGATCTTGTCGGTTTCGCCTTTCAAGGCGTGGGCGCGGATGTGACCTCTGTGCTGGGCCTCGGTGGACTGATCGGGCTTCTCGGCATGCTGACCCCCATCGTCACCGGGTATGTCTTCGACACCCTGATCCCGGCATCCGATCGCGCCCAGGCCGGGCAAGTGATCGGCGGGCTGCTCGCGGTGGCCATGGCAACGGGCATGTTCTCGGTGGCGCGGCTCGGGCATCATGATGCCTTCGAGCATGTCGGGCGCCTTGCCGATCACGATCGCGTCGATCTCGGCCATCGTGGTGTGAGCGTTCTCGAGCGCCCGATCCACTGCCTCGCGGACGAGGCCCGCGATGGAGACGTCGGCTCTGCACGACGCGTGCTGGGTCTGACCGACTCCGATGACTGCGCAACGTTCGGCCATCTCACTCACCTTCCAAGACGCAGACAAGGTTCTGTTGCAACCACGGTCCTGACGAGGCATGACCGACGGCACGGTCCGCCCTGCCATCGGCGATTCGCGTCGCCGCTTCGGCCAGCCTGGCAAGACCTGCGGACATCATCGGGTTCGCACAGAGTGCACCACCGCTGGGATTGATCTCGGTCGTCTCACTCAGCCCCAGCGCCGCGGTGAGCAGCACCTCTTGGTGGGTGTACGGCGCGTGGAGCTCAGCGATGTCCACTTTGTCGTTGCCGACGCCGGCCTTGTTCGCGGCGAGCGCTGCCGATGGCAAAGACGTGATCGGACGGTTGCCGAGGTTCTGCCCATCGATACGGTGGTCGATGCCTCGGATCCATGCCGGCCGGCTGTTCAACTGCTTGCTGAGCCGACGAGCCGTGTCCCCAGCGGCGATCACCACGGCAGTCACACCATCGGCGTGGGCCGGGCAATCCAATTCCCGCAGTGGATTTGCCACCATCGACGCCGACATCAACTCGTCGACGCTGAACTCACCGCGTCGTAGCGCGTTCGGGTTCGACACTGCGTTGCGGTGGTTTCGTACCGCGACTTCTGCCATCTGCCGGTCGGTCACGACGCCCGATTCGAGACACGCCCGGGCCTGGATCGCAGCGATCGAACGATCGTCGGGCCACAGCGGCGCGACGACGTACGGGTCGAGCTGCAGGGTGAGGACTCGGTTGATGTCGCCGCTGCTGCTGCGGCCGTTGCCGAACACGAGTGCGGTGTCGACCTCGCCAGTCTGGATCTTCAACCAGGCTTCGTAGAGGGCGAAGGCGCCGTCGGCTTCGACGTGGCTCTCGATGATCGGCGGCCACGCACCCAATGCATCGACGGCCATGACGAAGCTGAACGGCTGACCGGTCATGTAGTCGCAGCTGCCGTGGCACCAGAAGCCGATCTCGCTGCGCTGCATACCGGCGTTGACCAAGGCTTGGTCAACGACCGGCATCAGCATCTCGACCGGCGTCATCGTGGTTGTGGAGGTGTTCGGCGCCTGGGCCGAAGCGATGATCGCGACGTCACGCATCAGAGGTGTCCTCCGAACGATTCGAAATCTGCGTCGGGTTCGCCTGTCGGGCGGAAGTAGATGACGTTGGCAAGCGAGGGCTCCCACTCGTCACGAGGCTTCCAGACCGGCTCGACGCGCATCCCCATCCGCACGTCGGCCGCTTCGACCTCTTGGATCAGGTGCTGCATCCCGAGATCTGCGCCGTCGAGCAGGATCGTGGCGGCGACGTAGGGAATCTTGATCGTCTGGCCGAGAAACGGCACATTGACGATGCAGAACGTGGTGATCGTTCCCTTCGGGCCGACCTCGACGTCTTCGGCGAGCAGCACGCCGCACTTCGCGCACGTGCCGTTGCGGGGCGGCATGTAGACGAGATGACAACTCGGGCAGCGGCGGCCGATGAACTTGCCGTCCATCAACCCGAGCAGGTGACTGCTGGTGTGCGGACCGGCCGAGTACTGGTAGTGAATGCCGATCGGCGTACGGATCCGCAGAACTTCTTCGCTCATCTCGCGTCCTCAGGGTCTGTGGCTGGTTCGAAGCAGGCGATGTCGGTGATGCTGCCGGATGGCTCGTCGGCCCAACGCACCGCGACTCGCATCCCGGTACTCATTGCGTCGGCGGACCCGGAGTCGACGGCGTGCAGGATCGCAGTGTCGGCGCCGTCGAGTGTGATCAGCGCCCATGCGAACGGGTGTTGCAACGTGTTGCCGTCGACAGGTGTCGGCTGCCACGACCACGACAGCACCGTGCCCACCGGCCGGACCGGCGCCCATTCGGTGAGGGCGTCGCCGGTGACCGGATCGAACTCGGCGGGTGGCACGTGCACCCGCCCGTCGGAGCCCCGAGTGCCTTCGATGCGTTGATCGCGAAGGCCGGTCAGGAACCGACTGAGGGTCGGCCCGACCGTGCGCTTGTACGGATAGAACAACTCGAGCGGCGCCGTGAAGGAACCGTCGGGTGCAATGGTGTATTCGCTCGTGCCCCCGGACATGGAGTCGTTCTAGCAGGTATCTGACGCATCGTCAGATTCGTGCTGCACATCTGCCGGCCGTCGTCGAAAACCGCAAACTGAATGTCTCAACCGAACACTTCCGTGCGATTGAGGCATTCAGTTCGGCGGTGACCGAGGCAACGGCCTAGTCCCCGATCTAGCCGAGGACGAGTTCGGCCATTGCGCGCAGCGTGGCCGGGGACCCGCCGACGACCATTGTGGTGACCCGGCTCTCCCGCCAAGCCTCGAGATCGTCGCGGATCTTGTCGCGTGGGCCGACCAAGCAGATCTCGTCGATCATTGCCCGTGGCACCGCGGCGATCGCCTCGGCCTGGCGGCCGTTCAAGAACAGGTCTTGGATCTGGTCGACCGCCTGCTCGTGGCCGAGCCGGCGGAACACGTCGGCGTGGAAGTTCATCTCCTGCGCACCCATCCCGCCGACGTAGAGGGCGAGGGTCGGACGGAGCCGGTTGTATGCCGCTTCGAGATCGTCATCGATCGCGATCGTGACCGTCGCGAGGATCTCGAAGTCGTCGGCGGCGCGTCGAGCATTGGGGCGGGCGAAGCCTTCGCGCAACGACGGGCCGTACAGTTCCTCGTGCTTGGGGGCGTAGAAGATGGGGAACCAGCCGTCGGCGATCTCGGCCGCAAGGGCAACGTTCTTCGGCCCCTCGGCACCCATGAAAATCGGCAGGTCCGCTCGCAGCGGATGGGTCATCACATTCAGCGCCTTGCCGAGGCCGAGTCCGTCCACAGCGGGAATCGGGTATTCCGGCCCGTCGTTGGTCAGGCGTTCCTCGCGGGCAAGCACCTTGCGGACGATCTCGATGTACTCGCGAGTCCGCGCCAGCGGCTTGTTGAACCGTTGGCCGTACCAACCTTCGACCACCTGCGGGCCACTGACGCCGAGACCGAGACAGAACCGACCGTTCGACAGGTGATCCATCGTGACGGCCGCCATCGCTGTAGCGGTGGGCGTGCGCGCCGAGATCTGAATCAGGTTCGTGCCGAGACGGATCTTCGAAGTCGCCGCACCCCACCATGCAAGGGGTGAGATCGCATCCGATCCCCACGACTCGGCGGTCCAGACGCTGTCATAACCGAGCTGCTCGACCATTGCCAACGTCGCGGGGACGTCGGTCGGCATCGACCGTCCCCAGTACCCAATGTGCCAGCCGAGCTTCAGATCCTTT
>JANOEM010000760.1:0-8837 GCA_031413195.1 Actinomycetes bacterium | reverse complement strand
ATGGCAAGTGGCAATCGAACCCCAGGTCCGGTCGCCTCAGTTGGCTTCGGCGGCGCTGATATGTTGCGCCGATGACCGCACAGGTGAGCGTTTCCCGCGAGATCAAGGCTCCTGCCGA
Source organism: Actinomycetes bacterium (assembly GCA_031413195.1). GTDB lineage: Bacteria > Actinomycetota > Acidimicrobiia > Acidimicrobiales > Ilumatobacteraceae > WLMZ01. Next base: position 8,719 of record JANOEM010000760.1, on the reverse strand, counting down.
GCACGTCTGGACGATGGTCGCGGATGTGACCCGGATGGGCGAGTGGTCGCCCGAGAACGAGGGCGCCGAGTGGCTGGGGCCCTCCACCGACCCGACTCCTGGCGCTCGTTTCAAGGGCAAGAACCGAATCGGCCGCAGGAAGTGGAGCACCGTCGCCACGGTGGTTGACGCCGATCCCGGGCATCGCTTCTCGTTCACGGTTGCTGCACTTGGTCAAAAGGTCGCCGAGTGGAGCTATTCCTTCGAACCCACCGCCGAGGGATGCCTGGTCACCGAGACCTTTGTCGAACAGCGGTCCAGTTTCTTCAAACCGATCGCTCGGCTTGCAACAGGTGTTGCCGACCGTGCGGAACACAATCGAGCCGGTATGACGACCACCCTCGAGCGTCTTGCCAACGCCGCCGAAGCCAACTGAGGCGACCGGACCTGGGGTTCGATTGCCACTTGCCATCCATGCAATTCCACGCCTAGCACGTGGAATTGCATGGTAACGTGCGCGTATGCTGCCTCGTCCGCATGACACAGATGCGCTACGTGCTGCGCTCACCCGAAGCCCAATCGTGCTCTTGGTCGGAGCACGTCAAACCGGAAAGACGACGTTGGCGCGCTCGTTGATCTCCAGCGAAGAAGAGGCGTACTTCGATCTCGAAGATCCTCGTGATCTCGCCCGTCTCGACGAACCGATGCTTGCGCTCGAAGGCCTCCGTGGCGTCGTCGTCATCGACGAAGTCCAGCGACGCCCCGACCTGTTTCCGGTGCTTCGTGTTCTCGCTGACCGGCAGCCCTCACCGGCTACGTTCCTCGTCCTTGGCAGTGCTTCGCCCGCTGCTCTACGTCAAGCCTCCGAATCCCTGACCGGCCGAATCGAAATCATCGAGCTCGACGGCCTTTCGATCACAGACGTCGGGCTGGATCGATTTGACGATCTTTGGCTCCGCGGAGGGTTTCCTCGCTCATTCCTCGCGCCAGACAACGCCAGCTCGACCCGCTGGCGGACCAACTACATCCGTACACTCGCAGCTCGTGACCTCCCCGATTTCGGAGTCGGCCTGCCGACGTCGACGGTCGAACGCTTTCTCGCGCTGGTGGCTCACGCTCACGGCCAACTCTGGAACAGCGCCGTACCCGCCCGAGCATTGGGAATCGCCGAAACCACGGTTCGAAAGTACCTCGACGTGCTCGCCGACGTGATGCTGATCCGAGTGCTGCCACCGTGGCACGAGAACCTCTCGAAGCGACAGGTCCGGTCACCCAAGGTCTACTTCCGTGACTCTGGCCTGGTGCATACCCTGCTCGGAATCGACGACCGGAAAGGTCTGCTCCGTCATGCACGTGTCGGGGCGACTTGGGAAGGAATCGTGATCGATCATTGCATTCGACAACTCGGTGATTCGATGACGCCATACTTTTGGAGGACTGCCTCCGGCGCCGAGTTGGACCTCCTGCTCGTGCGCGGCGATCGCCGGATCGGAATCCAAGTCAAGCGGGCAGACGCACCGCGCATCACCCCATCGATGCGCTCGGCGCTCACGGACCTCGATCTCGACCGACTCACCGTCTTGTATCCCGGCCCTCGTCGGTACTCGCTGTCTGAACAGATCGAGGTGGTACCGATCGCCGAACTGGCCGAAGTCGCCTGACTCTGCGGTGCTCAGGATCCGGAATCAGCGGCTGCCCGCACTGCTTGCCCACACAGCGTAGAGCGGATCGCCACGACCGTCGAGCGGTTGGCACACCTCGATCTGGGGCTCGGCCCAACCGCCTGACCGACGAAAGTACTCGGCAACGATCCGGCACCTGCCGGAATCGTCGTTGGCGAGCCAACCGTGGATCGCCTTGGTCGGAAAGCATCGATTCGAGAACGTACAGACGAACAACCCGCCCGGAGTCAGCACTCTCGCGACCTCGGCGAACACGTCGACCGGGCGGGTGAGGTAGTCGACCGACACGCAACACATCGCTGCGTCGAACGATCCGTCGTCGAACGGCAGCACGGGGTGCACGTTCAGGTCATGAACGATCCGCTCCGTCGCCATGGTGTTGCTGTTCAACTCGTGGTCGTTCATCCCGAGCACCACCAGTTCGGCAGGACTCGAACGGAAGTGAGAGATCCACGACGACATGATGTCGAGCACCCGGCCGGTCAACCCGAGTCGCTCGTACAACAACCCGACAGCCTCGATTGCCCGATCATCGATGTGGGTGAGCAGTCGGTCGACAACATAGAAGCGGTCGTCCGGGCTTTCGTCGGAGCGGCGAAAGAAACCGGCGGGGAATCCCTCCACGTCGAGGTCAGCATCCGGCTTCATCGCAAGATTCTCCCACCGTTGGGTCAACGAGGGATGATCGTCCCCATGTTCATGATCCCGTTGGGGTCGAAGGCTTGCTTCAGCGTGACGAGCATCGGATACGACGATCCGTATTCGTCCTTGACCCATGGGGCACGGGCCTTGCCGATGCCATGGTGGTGAACGATCGAGCCCCCGAACCGAAGGGTTTCCTCGCAGATGATGGAAATGATCGGCAGGTAGTACTTGTCGTTTTCGTCCTCCGGCTCGCAGTCGATGAGGTCGTAGAAGTAGTTGAAGTACATGTTGGTGCCGTTGATGTAGCTGTGCGAGGAGTGCCCCCCGAGCAGCGTGATGCCCTTCATCTCGCGGCGGATCCGAGGCAGCACGGCCTCGTAGATGTCGTTGATCGTGCTCCAATCGGAAGAGATTTCGGTCGTGCGGTTCACGTTGCGAGTGGTGCGGATCCGCTCGTCCTCGCGAGCCACCTTGTCGGGGCCCCACACCAGATCGTCGAACCATTCCGAGATCAACATGCTGTCGACCGGTTGGCACTCGGGGTGGCCGGCGACGATCGCAGCGATGCCTTCGGCAGTTGCGGTGGAGATGCCGGGGTTGCCCTCGGCCATGAACAGCACGATGCAGTCGTCGGGCGTCGCAAAGTGGGAGAAGTGCAGTTGGCCGTCCTCGGGGTCGTAAAGCCGGGCGACCGACGGCTTGTAGCCGGCGACCATCACCTCACGCAACACCTCGAAGCCGGTCTTCATGCTCTTCAGGGTCCAGCCGAGGAAGATGTTGTTCTCGGGCATGTAGGGGAACAACTTCACCGTCACTTCGGTGATGAAGCAGAGCGCGCCTTCGTTGCCGATCACGATGTGGCGGATGTCTGGCCCGGCGGCGCGGCGGGGCACGTTCTTGATCCGCGAGACCTGACCCCCGGCGAACACCACTTCGCAGCCGACCACCATGTCCTCGATACCGCCGTAGAGGGTCGAGAACTGGCCGATGCTGCGGGTCGCTACCAGACCACCCATGCTCGCGATCGGCTTCGACTGGGGCGAGTGACCGGTGGTCAACCCCAACTCGCGGGCACGGTCCTCGAGCACCTGCAACGGCACGCCGCACTGAGCCGTGGCCTGCATGTTGTATGCGTCGATCTTGATGACCTCGTTCATCTGCCCGCCGTCGACCACGATCGAGTTCTCGACGGGGGTTTCGAGACCGCCTTCGGTGGCAGTACCGCCGGTGCGCGCCACGACGTTGACGCCGTGCTCGTCGGCGAACGCGAGCACCCTTGCCACGTCGTCGGTGCTGCGCACCATTGCGACAGCGGCCGGCACCGGCATCGTGTACACGCCGAAGATGTTCTGGAGCTTGCGGAAGTTGTCGATGCTGCGCTCGCGGAGCACCTGCTCGTCGGTAACGACTTGGGCGGCGCCGAGGATCTGTTGGAGGTGCTCGACGATGGCTTCACGGGTGAGGGTCATGGCGTTCCTTCTGTGGTGGTTCTGCTCAGTGGAAGATGGGATAGGCACGCTCGAAGAGCGAATCGGTGTGACTGCGGATCTCGTGGAACACGGTTTCGCTCATACGCGCGTAGACCGTGCAGTTGGCGGGATCGGGCACGAACCGCTCGCGCCCTGTGGACATACTCGCCGCCGCGATCTTGAAATCGGGATGCACGCCGGTTGCCACAGCTGCGCAGATTGCGGCGCCGAGGCTTGCGCCGCCACCGTCACCGTTGACATCGACGTTGCGCGACGAAGGTATGCCGAACACGTCGGCGAAGATGCGCATGAAGAGTGGACTGCGCGAGCCCCCTCCGGACACCACGATCTCTTCGAGGGTGATACCGAGCTCCGCGCACATCGCGTCGACGTGGTCCTTCATCGTCAACGCGATTGCCTCGAGAATCGACCTATAGATGTGGCCCCGGGTGTGCCGCGCATCGAAGCCGAGCATCATGCCCTTGCGGAACGGCTTGTCGGTTGGAGCGAGCCAGTCGAGCACGGTCATCAGCCCGTCGCTACCGGCCGGCACTCGTTCCGCTTCGCGCTCGATGTATTCCTCTCGCGAGAGACCGAGCGACGCGGCGCGTTCTGCCACTTCGTCACCGAGCAGATCGAGGAACCACGTGAGCGTCCACATCCCTCGGCGCACGCCGTTGCTCTCGTAGAGATATTGGTTCGGGACGCAGGCGAAGTTGGTCCAGAAGTTGGTGGCCGACTGGTGGTTCTCGTGCCCGTGCACCATCGCCGCGATGTACGTGCCGAGCGAGATCAGCGCTGTCGTCTCACCGAGAGACCCTGAGCCGAGCGTCTCGACCGCTTTGTCGTTCGCGGTTGCCACAACCGGGATGCCGACGGGAATGCCTGTCGCTGCTGCTGCACCTGGCGTGACCCGACCGATGATGTCGCCAGGCATCTGCAGTTCGAACAGCATCTCGCGCGTGACGCCGAACTGCTCGTACAGCGCTGGATCGTCGCTCCATTGCCAAGCGTCGGAATCGATCGGCCATTGCAGCGAGATGTTGTTGGCCGCCGTATCCCTGAACTCGCCGGTGAATCGATGGGCCAGGTAACCCGACGACGTCGTGGCGTATGCAACCGCTGGGTCGTCGGGCACGTAGGGCTGGTAGGCGCGGTCGTCCATCCAGCTGATCACCGGTTCCGCAAGCGATCCATCGGCTTTCAAGAACGCCTTGCAACACCGGATCGGACACAGCCCGATCCCCACGATGTCGAGCGGGTTTCCGTCGAACCCGGCCAATGCCTGGCGGCTCGCCGCTGCGATCGATTCCCACAGGTCGTCACCCGGGTGGAACGCGACCCCATGGCGCGGCCTGCTCATTGGTTGCAGCACCTGCTGGCCGCGCGAGACCACGTTGCCGCGCGCGTCGTAGATGACGACTTTCGCGCTCTGCGTGCCGCAGTCGACGCCGATGAGGTAGGGACCTTGCATCACGATGTCATCACGCTGCCATCACAGTTGCTCGCCCTAACGGACGAGGTATCCGCCGTCCACGGAGAGGATGTGCCCGTTGACGTAGTCCGAGGCGCGACTGGCGAGGAACACGACAGCACCCATCAGGTCGACCGGTTCGCCCCAACGGTCAGCGGGAATGTGGTCGAGCACACGCTTGCTGGTCTCGGGGTTGCTGCGAGTGTTGGCCGTGATCGCCGTTGCGTAATAGCCGGGAGCGATGCCGTTGACCTGGATGTTGTGCTGGGCGAGTTCGTCGCAATAGGCCTTGGTGAGGCCGGCGATGCCGTGCTTGGTCGCCGCGTAGGCCGGCGACAATCGACCGCCGAGGAACGTGAAGACCGAGCAGATGTTGATGATCTTGCCGCTTCGCTGCGGCACCATCCGTTGGGCGACCTCGTAGCTCATCTCGAACGCAGCCGTGAGGTTGACGTTGACCGTCGCGTCCCACTGTGGCCGGCCGAAGTCCAACACCTCGGCCAAGGGGCACACGCCGGCGCTGTTGATCAGGATGTCCACCGAGCCGAGGCGCTCGACGCAGGCATCGACGATCTGCTTGGGGACTCCGGCGGCGGTGATGTCAGCATGCATGAACTCGTAGCGGACACCCTCGACCTCGACCAGGTCGCGTGTACTGCCGTCATCGTCGGTGATGCTGGGGACGAACACGTTGGCTCCGCCCTTGGCGAGCGCGACCGTGAAGGCTTGGCCGAGACCTGTGTTCCCGCCGGTCACGATCGCGTTCTTCCCACCGAGACCGAAGAAGTCCATCTCGAAACCTGGCGTGGTCACTGGTGCTCTCTCTCAGCCGCGGCGCGCATCCCTGCACGGTACCCGCCGCGGAAGCTCCCCACAGCGTCCGCTGGCGGCCGCAACACTACAGTCGTGGTGTGATCGCTCCCCGAACAACAAGGTCCATACGTCGGGCGCATGCTCTCTCGCACGGAACGAGGCTCCGATGAGTTATGAAGGTGTCGTCTCCGATGTCGTGCTGGTCGTCGAAGCCGTGGGCGCGGGCATCATGGTCCTCGGCGGCGGCGCAGCGCTCGTTGCGGCAACTCCGAAGATGCTCCGGGCCAACACCCGCCAGCCTGCTTACGAGGACCTCCGCCGAAGCCTCGGGCAGGCGATCCTGCTCGGGCTCGAGGTCTTGATCGTTGCCGACATCATTCGTACCATCATCGTCGAGCCAACGGTAAAGAGCGTTCTGGTGCTCGGCGCCATCGTCGTGATTCGAATCCTGCTGAGCTTCTCGCTCGATGTCGAGATCGATGGGGTATGGCCGTGGGCCCGGTGGCGAACCCTCGGGCCGGGCGCGCCAGGCAACGAGTCAGATCACGCCCAGACCGTTCAGGGCCTTCACGAGGAACCATAGGCCGAACACGAAGCTGACCACGATCACGATCACCCGGTTGTGACGGGAGAGCCACCCCGACGCCGCGGCCAGGGCAACCTCCGATCGATCGGGGGCGACCAGCACCATGGCGAGCGCCACCAGGTGGACGATCTCGGTCAGCACGACGAAGGCCAGGAACGTGAGAACCGAACTGCCGCGCCCCAGATCGGCCTGGCCGATCAACGCGATCGCGCCGAGGGTGAAGACCCAGGATTTGACGCCGATCACGAGCAAGCCCGCTCCGAGCGCAAAACCCTTGGCAGGACCCATGACCTCGGTCGCTGTCAGCCACTTCGGCGGGGGTGCATCCGGATCCACGTCAGTGAGCAACTGACGGATGCCACTCACGATCAACAGGACCGCCACCACGAGCAGGATGGTCGCAACAATCATCGAACTCGTACCGCTCGACTCGTCGGTGGTCGCCGTGCCCACCGACAGGATCGACCCGAACACCACACCCTGGACGAGGCGCACCGCCGTCATCCCCGCGATCCAGGCGAGCGCAGTTCGCTTCCCGGAAGCCGAACTCAGCAGAAGAATCGTGATGACGATCTGGATCGGGACAAGCGCTCCTCCGATGATCAGCGGGAGCATCGAAACCCACAGGTTTGACATCACCTCACCGTACAGTCGGCGAGGAGGACCACCGGCGTGTCAGATCACGCCGAGGCCGTCGAGGGCCTTGACCAGGAACCACGCGCCGAACACGAAGCTGAGCACGATCATGATCACTCGATTGTGGCGAGTGAGCCACGCTGAGGCCGAGGCCAGGGCGGCATCGGATTTCTCGGGGGCGATCAGCGCCATGCCCAGCACCACGAGGTGGGCGACCTGGGCAAGCGCGACGAACGCGAGAAACGTGAGGATCGAACTGCTGCGTCCGAGATCGGCCTCGCCGATCAGCGCGATCGCGCTGAGAGTGAAGATCCAGAACTTGGCGCCGATCAGCAGCAAACCGGCGCCGAGCGCAAAGGCCTTTCCGGGCCCCATTGTCTCGGTCATGGTCAACCACTTCGGCGGCGGAGCATCCGGATCAACCTCGCTCAGCAACTGGCGAATACCCGTCACGATCAACAGGACGGCAACCACCAGCAAGAAGCTCGCGACAATGGTCGAACTCTCACCACTCGACTCGTCGGCCGATGAGGTGCCGGAAGAAAGGATCAACCCGAACAGCACACCCTGGAGGAGCCGGACGGTCGTCATGCCGGCGATCCACGCGAGCGCGGTTCGCTTGCCGGAAGCCGATCTCAGCAGAAGAATCGTGATGATGATCTGGATCGGAACAACGGCACTGCCGATGATCAGCGGAACCATTGAACCCCACAGGTTGGACATCAGCTCACCGTACAGTCGGCGAGGATGTCCCTGGTAATCTCAGCGGTGAAGCGGACCTGCGCGCCGTATGGCGCGAAGTGGGTCAGCTACCGTAACGGCCATCTCGCTCGTGGCTTGAGCCCTCAGGAGTTGACGACGTGCGCATTCTCTTGATCGATATCGACACGCTCCGCCCCGACCATCTCGGGTGCTACGGATACCACCGCGAAACGAGCCCCAACATCGATGCGCTCGCGGCTGATGGGGTGCGCTTCGACAACGTGTACGCCTCGGACGTCCCCTGCCTGCCCAGCCGGACGGCGTTGTGCACGGGCAGGTTCGGGACCAAGACCGGCGTTGTCAGCCATGGCGGTCGGGCGGCGAACCTCGATCTCGCTCCTGAGGGGGCCGACCGGCAATTCATGACGCGCCTGTCGCGCACGACGTGGGCCGCGCGGTTCTACTGGGCTGGGTATCGCACTGCCTCGTTCTCCAGCTTTGCGCTAAGGCACTCCGCACCCTGGTGGACGATGGGTTTCCAAGAGGTCGTCAACGCAGCTCACAGCTTCGGGATCGAGCGCGCTGACGAAGTCGTCCCGGAGGTCTTGTCTTGGCTGGATCGCAATGGGCGCGCCGACGACTGGTTGTGTCACGTTCACCTGTGGGATCCGCACACGCCCTACAACGTGCCGCCCGAAGTCGGCAACCCGTTCGAGAACGACCCGATACCCGA
>JANOEM010000759.1:0-13212 GCA_031413195.1 Actinomycetes bacterium | reverse complement strand
CACGTGGCCCGCTATGTGATCGATGCTCGGACCCTGCTCCACATCGTGGCGAACGACCTCGACGTCAATTCCGATCATCAACTCGTCGCTCCCAACCTCGTCCGCTCCCAAGCGCTCGCCCTGCTGCTCGAGGACGTTCGGAACGGCGACATCACCGAGGAGGTGGCGCTCCGACACCACGAACGCTTCACGGAGCTCAAGATGCGATTACTCGGGGATCGCGTGTCACGTCGTACGGCGTGGAAGATCGCACGCGCAAACGGGTGGGACACGACGTTCGATGCCGAGTATCTCGCGGTGTGCCAGCTTCAGGCTGACGCACTCATCACGATCGACCCGGCGCTGGCCGCGAAGGCTGAAGGCATCGTGACGCTCGCAACGTTGGAGATGCTCTCCACGAGATGAGCGAATGGACCGACGCCTGGGCCACTCGCTCATCGACGTCCCTCCACCAGATCGTCCCCGAAGTGCCGGCGGGGGCACTCGATAACACCCGCCCCGTAACGCAGGCACGTCGCAGTAACTCGCGCCGCATCGCGGCCCATATCGCGCACTCGATGATGTGGAGCGGAATGTCAAGCGCGTGCTGCGGCTTGTTCAGGGTCGTGCGAGGTGAAGGTGTTGGGGGTGTGGTTCGTGAGCGTGGGCTCGAGGTTGGGTGGCCGTTCCGGGCCGGTCGCACCCGTGAGAGGGTCAGGGTGCTCGTGCCTTGGGGGTTCGGCGACGTGTCGGAGCGTGGTTCGGTGTGCCGCCACAATGATGTACGCGAGTCAAGATCGCAGTTCTGGGATGCGCAGAAAGTTGCCCCTGAATAACAACGCCCGTGGCCACCGCAGGGTGGTTGGGCATATCGAGTTTGACGGGGATCGGGTCTGCGTCGGCGGTGCTCCGACACGTCGCGGAACTCCCGGGCGTCACGTCACCGAGGTCGTGGCGTCCGGTGGGCATGGGTGTTCAGTCGGCGGTCATTTCGGCCCACACGAACCCGGCGAGTTCGCGTGCCACCGCGGTGATGACGATGTTCTTGTTGGATTTGCGTTCGGCGAGGTGCCGGTAGCGGCGACAGAGTCGTTGCTGCGCATTCCAGGACCGGGCGATCACCTCTGGTGGCAGTCCTTGTTGGCGTGCCGCGATGCCCGGCCCGACATGGGGGACATGGCTGTAGGCCCAGGCTGCTTCGTTGAGCTGGGCGCGTAGGTGGGCGTTGCCGGCTTTGGTGATCCGACCTCGCCGGGTGGTGTCACCGCTGGAGTACTCCGACGGGGTGAGCCCGACGAAGCCCATGAAATGCCGAGCCGACGCGAATCGTCGCCAATCACACACCTCAGCAGCCACCATCAGCGCGCCTTGATGGGTGAAGCCTCGATAGGCCGCCAGCCTGGACACCTGGGCGCCGAAAGGTTCACGGTCGAACCACACCGCCAGATCTGTCTCGATCGCGTGCAGCATGATCTCGCGGGTCTCCAGGTTCGCGCGGTAGTAGCCGAGCGTCGCGGTCAGTGCCGGGTCGTCGAAGCTTTGCGCGGCGACCCAGCGGCGATGTTTCATCGTCCATTGCCGCCCGTCACGCCACACCCGCCCGTGACGCAACAAGAACGCGAACAACCGGTTCTTGGCCTGGGTCACATCACCCACCAAATCGGCGCGTGTGCGACACAGATCACGCACGGCTTCCTCCCGCGGGCTCGGCACCCGGATCGGGGTCAACAACCCGGCCTCGTGCAACACCGCCAACCGGCGGGCGTCACGCTTGTCCGTTTTGACCCGATCACCCGACCCCTTCGGGATCAGCGACGGCGCGACCACCACACAATGCACCCCCATCGACGACAACAATCGATGCAGGTCGTAACCGGTCGGGCCAGCTTCGTAGCAGGCAGACACTCGAGCAGGGTGATCGAATCGTTGAAAGAACCGGCGCACCGAGGCTTCGTCAGCCGACAACGACTCGACAACCGGCACCCCGTCGCCGGTCAACACGCCGGCGACGATCGTGTTCTTCGACACGTCCATCCCGACAACAACATCCGAATTTGCGAAACTGGGCATGGGTTGGCTCCTCTCCGTATGTGGCTCCGCCCCCAGCATTGGCCAGGTGACCCACGACCTACGGACTGGAGCCGACCCGCTCCATCCTGAATAACCCCGTCCGTTCAGGCGCCGGTCGTGTCCGGGATTACGGGCGGGCCGACGCAGGCGGCCGGCCGTCACAGTGCGCCGGTACGCGAGTGGGGGACGGCGCGTTCTTGGCCGGGATTATGGAGCGGTTCGGGGCAGGGATCGGGCACTCAGATAAGTGCCGTTGAGCGCTACCTGAGGGCACCATTCGGGCGCGCGTGTTATCGGATGGGTCGGCGTCGATTGGGACTAACCGCACGACGGCGGAGACGGCGAGCGTTCGGCGAGAACCACCAGGTCAGTGGTACGACAGTTGCGACGAGCGTCGCATCTGGTCGACCCGGCGCGGAACCTGTCAGATTCTTTGTGGGTTGGGTCGTGATGGTTGTCATTGATCTTGTTCCGGTTGGCCGGGGTTGGCGGTGCGTTGAGCGTCGGTGGCGGAAGGGGGCCTGACGCGGTCAGTGTTCGTCGAGGAGTTTGCGCTTGAGCAGCTTGCCGGAGTCGAGGCGCGGGAGCGAGTCGACGAAGTCCATCTCTGTCGGGCACTTGTAATGCGCAAGACGGCACCGGCAGTACTCGATGAGTTCTCGTGCCGTGCGCTCGTCGGGTTCGATGAATTCGCGCATCTGTACGAAGGCCTTGACCCGTTCTCCCATCTCGTCGTCGGGCACGCCGAGAACGGCGACGTCGTGGATGTCGGGGTGCGCGCTCAGCACCATCTCGCTCTCCTGCGGGTAGATGTTCACCCCACCCGAGATGATCATGTTGGACGCACGATCGGTGAGATACAGGTATCCGTCCTGGTCGAGGTGGCCGAGGTCGCCATACGTCGCCCACCCACGCGGATCTTGTGCGTTCCTGGTCTTGGCGGGGTCGTTGTTGTACTCGAACTGGCTTGTCGCCACGAACCAGACGTGGCCGGTCTCGCCGGACGGTACGTCGTGGCCTTGGTCATCGAGAATGTGAACGGCTCCGTCGGCCGGGCGACCAACCGAGCCGGGGTGATCGATCCACTCGGCTGACGAAATCAGCGTTGCGCCGATCGCCTCCGATCCCGCGTAGAACTCTTCGATGATCGGTCCGAACCACTCGATCATCTGGTGCTTGATCGGCACCGGGCACGGTGCTGATGCGTGGATGACGCACTTCAGACTCGACAGGTCATAGCGCGCCCGTACCTCTTCAGGGAGTTGCAGCATTCTGATGAAATGCGTCGGGACGAACTGCGCGTGGGTGATGGCGTGCGCCTCGATGGCACGGAGCGTTGCGGTTGCGTCGAACCGTTCCATGATGATCGTGGTTCCCCCGAACCGGTGGACGGCCGAACAGAATCCGATCGGTGCCGAGTGATACAGCGGTGCCGGGCTCAAGTACACCGAGTTCTCGTCGGCGCCGTACAGCCCTGTCATCATCATGGAGATCGCATCGTGCCCGGTCCCGAACGGGGAGTTGGGGAGTCTTCGGAGGATCCCCTTCGGATAGCCCGTGGTTCCCGACGAGTAGAGCATGAATGCGCCAGCGGGCTCATCGGCTCGGGGCTCGCCCGACGCCGAAGCAAGCGTCAGCTCGAAGTCGTCGTACCCGTCGATCGCACCGCCGGTCATCAGTCGGGTGGAGATCCTCGGATTGCGTACGAGCAGCTCGGCGGCGACACCGGCGAGCTCAGATGACGTGATCAACGCCAAAGCGCCACAGTCCTCGATGATGTAGGCGGCCTCTTGGGGTCCGAGGTGCCAATTGATCGGGGTGAGGTACAGCCCGGATCGCAGCGCCGCCCAGAGTACATCGAAGAACTCGGGTTGGTTGCCGAGCAACACGGCGACATGATCGCCGGGTCGCAACCCGCGCTCGTCGAAGGTACGCGCCAGCCGCGTGGAGCGATCATCGAGTTCGGCGTAGGTGACGGTGCGTCCGGAGCCCGACATCACGATGGCCGGATGATCACCGCGGCGGCGGAGCATGTCGTCGGGTCGAGGGCTGTCGGGGGTCATTGTGCGCTCCGCGCGATGTCGCTCCACGGGATCGAGTCGTCATCGCGAGGTTCGCCGGGAAGGCCCAGGACGCGCTCGCCGACGATGTTGCGATTCACCTCGTCGGTGCCACCGCCGAGCCGATGCCCCGGTCCCCACAGGAACCTCGTCACCCAGCGAGCATCGTTGGGATCTGCCGCCATGGCAGCCGCACCCAGCAGGTTCATTGCGAGATTGCCGGTATCGAAGTTGAGCTTCGCCGAGGCCAACTTGGCGACCGAACCCTCCGGGCCGGGTCGGCGACCCTGCATCACCGCGGTGAGACTTCGGAGCCCGACGAACCGCAAGAGCTCGGAACGAATGTGGATGTCGACGATGCGTTGCCGGGCGACCGCGTCAAGGCTGTCGGTTCGCCGAGCGATGGCCGCAAGTCGCATTGGCACGTTGCTTCGCTTGCCGGCACCGCCGGCACCCATCGTCTTGCGCTCGTTCATCAGCGTCGTGACGGCGACATGCCATCCGTCACCTTCGTCGCCGAGGACGTTCTCATTCGGCACCCGGACGTCGTCGAGGAAAATCTCGTTGAACTCGGAGGTTCCGGTCATTTGCTTCAGCGGGCGTACCGTTACTCCTGGAGTTCGAAGGTCGAGGATGAACGCGGTGATCCCCCGGTGCTTCGGTGCATCGGGGTTCGTTCGGCAGAGGACCTCGCCGTAGTCGGCGAGGTGGGCGTTCGTGGTCCATACCTTCTGTCCGTTGAGGACCCACTCGTCGCCATCGCGCACGGCGGAGGTTGCGAGACCGGCGACATCGGAACCGGCATCGGGTTCGCTGAACATCTGGCACCAGATCTGCTCGCCCCGAAGCGCAGCGCGCAAGTAGGTGGAGCGTTGCTCGTCGGTGCCGTGTGCAAGCAGCGTGGGAGCGATGAGGTCGAGCCCGATCTGCAGCAGGCCGGGCGGGGTTCGATGCTTGGCCTGCTCCTGGTCGAAGATGACCTGCTGGATCTGGGTGCCGTTTCGTCCGCCGTGCTCCGGTGCCCACGAGACCTTGGCGAGTCCGGCGTCGAATTTCGTTGCCTGCCAGAGCTTGGCCCAGCCAATCGGGTCGCCGCCGGCTTCGTCGAGCCGGGGGAGATGATCGTCGATCCATGCAGCACACTCGCTGCGCCACGTCGCATCTTCCGGCGCATCGTCGAAGTTCACGACGGCGTTGTCCCTTCGAGTCGACCCTCCGGCTCGCCGACGCTGGCGTAACCGTCGCCGAAGGGTTCATCGCGCCGCCGAAGCGTTTCGCGCAGACCCTCGTCGCGAACGGAGCGGCCGTATGCCTTGACCGCAGCGGACCGGTGCGCCCGAGCGTCGTTCTCGGCGGCGAGCCGCTGGAGGGTCTGGGCCCCCATCAGCTCGAGTGCGAGGTTTGTGATGCGCTTGTTGGCCGCCAGCAGGTCGGGGTCGATGAGCGCCAGTCGGTCGGCGAGGCCCTCCACTTCGTCTTCGAGTACGTCGGCCGGTACGGCCTTCATGACCAGGCCAATCTTCTCGGCGTCGGCGCCGGTGATGCTGTCGCCGGTGAGCTGCAGTCGTTTCGCCCATTGCGGTCCACACTGGTACATCCAGAGGTTGCTGGGGAGCGCACCCATCGACCGGGCGGCGGGGAAGCCGATTCGGGCATCACGGGCGGCGATGACCATGTCGCAGACCAGGGCCAGATCGGTGCCACCCGCCAGACAGTTGCCGTGCACTTGGGCGATGATCGGCTTGTGGACCTCCCAGGCCGTACGCACCCGTCGGTTGTTCTGCTCGATGAGCCAGACGTCGTCGTCGTAGGTGCGCCCAGTTCTGCGACCCTCCTGCCTGGGGCGGCTGAGGCCTGTGAGGTCGTAGCCCGAGCAGAACGAGGGGCCGTCACCTCGAAGGATCATGCAGTGCACTGACGTGTCGTCGTCGGCCTCCCAGAGCGCCTGCTCCAAATCCTCCAGCATGGTGGACGTGATGGCGTTGTGGCTCGCCGGCCGGTTCAAGGTGATCCGGGCTCGGCCGTCGGCGACCTCGTAGCGGATGTCGCTGTAGCTCATGACACTCTCCGTTCTCCGGCCCCGTCTTCAGACAGGACGACGCTCATTGAGCGATGCAGTGTTGTCGAACAGGATTTTCGAGAGGTCGTCCTCGGCGATGTCGTCGATCTCATCGAGCAGGTCACGGGGTTCGCCAAGGCCTTCCATGTGGGGCCAGTCCGATCCGAGGATGACGCGGTCGGCGCCCATCTGCTCGACCACCAGCGCGATGTCGTCCTCCCAGAACGGGTTGATCCAGAACGGGTTGATCCACACGTGGTTTCGCAACGTGTCCACAGGATCATTCTCGAAGTAGCCGCGGACTCGATCCTTGGTGTGGTCGAGCACACGAATCAGGTCGCCGAGGAACTCTCCGCCGTTCTCGACCGAAGCGATCCGCAGGTTGGGGAATCGCTCGAACAACCGGTCGAAGATCATGCTGGCCAAGAAGTCATTGATGTTGCGCGACCGATGGAAGTTGGCGATCGTCGGGCGGCGCCCGAGACCGAGCACATCGGTGCTGCGTTCGTCGTAGCCGTTGCTGCTGTGGTTGGTTGCGCCGATGTGTGTGACCACAGTGATGCCAGCCTCATTGACGCGGGCCCAGAACGGATCGAAGTCCGGGTGCCCAGGATTACGGGGCCCGTTGCGCGTCTGCGCCGCACCCGGGCGCATCACGAGAATGCGAGCGTCACGGGCGAGCGCCCAGTCGAGCTGCTCACACGCCCAGTCGACGTCGGCAAGTGTGATGTATGGGGCAGCGAACAGTTGGTCCTTGTAGGTGAGACCCCAGTCTTCGTCGAGCCACAGATTGAACGCGGTGAAGGTGGTCAACAAGGCGGGAATATCGTGCTCGAGCGGTTCTTCGTACAGCACCCCTGCGGTGGGGAAGAGCCAGACACTGGCGACGCCTTGCGCTTCGACTCGTGAGATCCTGGCATCGCGGTCCATGTACTCGGGCGGCATGGGTTCGAGTGATCCGCCCATCAACTCCGCGCTGGTCACACCACGAGAGTTGCCCTTGTAGTACTCGCGCAGCACACCAGGCTTCGAGATCGGATTGAAGGTGGGGTTGCCCAGCGCCCGGTTGATCCGCCCGCCCACGGTCTGGTAGCGGCGACCGTTCTCCATTTCGACCCACTCGACACAGCGCGCCCGCATCTTCTTCGGGACATGACGAGTGAATGCGTCGTGGGCCTCGTAATAGTGGTTGTCGGCATCGAAGATCTTGCCCTGGTAGGTGCGCACAGTGTTCCTCTCACGTGTCGTCTTGGTCATGGTCATGCGATCAAATCCTCGAGCTGACGTGCCGCCTCGGTGACGTCGCCCCTGGGCATGTAGATGAGCTGGAGGTCGGCTCCAGCGTCTGAGCGTGCGCTGAGTTGCTCGCGGACTTCCTCGATGGGGCCGATGCATTGGAGGTCGCGGATCATCGATTCGGAGATCGCCGCCATCGCCGCCGGAGTGTCGCGCTGCGCAAACGCGGCTCGGCACGCCGTGACCTCGGCCTCGTAGCCGCTGCGCTCGAGCATCTGCCAGTAGAACTCGCCCATCCGGTTGATGTAGAACCACAGGATCTCCCGAGCAGCGCGCCACTTGGCGTCGTCGTCGACCCCGTCGAGCACGTTCACGGTGGTGAACGGGGCAATGGTGAACGACGGATCGGATCGCCCAGAGTCGTTGGCCGACTCGGTGAGGTCGGCGCGCAGCGACGCGAAGTGATGTCTCGGCCAATGGATCGGGATCACGCCGTCGGCGATCTCGCCGGTCTGGCGTATCGACGCCGGCGTGAGGGCGGCGATCCACACCGGGATCTTGTTCCGAGGCAGCGCGGCGTCGAGTTGAAAGCCGCGCTCGAGCTGGAAGATCTCGCCGTCATGGTTGAGGGGCTCGCCCGCAATCAGCGTGTTGAAGATCTCGACTGTCTCGCGAATTCGGCGAAGCGGCTTCTCGAACGGCACACCGTGGAAATGCTCGATGACCTGGCCGCCCGAAGAACCAAGGCCGAAGACCATGCGGCCGTCGGAGACCTGATCGAGCATGGCGAACTCCTGCGCGAACACCGCTGGGGTGCGGGAGAAACAGTTGAGGATCGACGTGCCCAGCGTGATTCGTTCGGTGTTCGCGGCACACAAGGTGAGGAATGGGATTGCCGATGGGCCCCACGCCTCACCTGTGGATGCGTGGTCGTAGCCCAGGCTCTCTGCGATGCGGACGCGCTCGACAGCGGTCTTCCAATCCCTGCCCATCGTGGCGATCACGCCGAGTCGCATCGTGGATCATTCGATTGCTGGTCGGATGCGATACCGCATGGGGAGGTGTTTGAGGCCGACGACAAAGGGGGAATGGATCCACTCCGGTTCACCGATCAATTCGACCGATTCGACTCTGGAGGCGAGTTCGAGCCAGAGCGCCCGCTGCGACCGCTTGGCGAGGTTGGCTCCGAGGCAGAAGTGCTCGCCGACGCCAAACGCGAGGTGGCGGTCGATCTTGCGATCGATGTGGAAGCTGTCGGGGTCATCGAAGACATCCTCGTCGCGATTCGCTGAGGCGTAGAACATGACCAGGCTGTCGCCCGCAGCGATTTGCTGCCCGCCGACGACGGTGTCCTCGGTTGCAGTGCGTTTCATGTAGTTGACCGGCGAGGTCCAGCGGGTGACCTCATCGACGGCTTGGTCGATCAGCCCAAGGTTGTTGCGAAGCTTGGCGAACTCGTCGGGGTGTTGGAGGAAGGCGTTCATGCCGCCGACGAGAGCGTTCTTGGTGGTGTCATGCCCGGCGCTGAACACGATGAGGTAGTAGCCGACCGTCTCCATCATGCCCATTGGTTCGCCGTTGACGACTGCGTTGGCCAGCAGCGAGGCGAGATCGTCGCGGGGGCATCCTCGCCGGTCCTGGATGATGGCGTCGAACATCATGTAGAGCTCCATGCCGAGCGCCATGATGACGGCCTGTTGATCCTGCCCCTCGCGCTGCAGTTCGGGGTCGTCCAGAGCGAACAGTTCATTGGTGAGGCGGAGAATGTCTGGTTCCTGTTCGCGTGGCACGCCGAGCATGGTCGACAGGATCCGCAGCGGATGGGCAGCGGCGACGTCGGTGGCGAAGTCGCACTCGCCCTCGCCGGCCAAGCGATCGACCGTCTCGCGGGCACTTTGCTCGATGACGTCATCGAGCTCGGTGATCGCTCGTGGCGTGAAGACCCGGCTCGCCACCTTGCGTACCGCCCAATGCTCCGGCGGATCCATGGTGATGATCGTGCGCATCGAGTTGAAGGCGCTGGACTCCAATGCGACTTGCTGAGCCGCCGGGAGCACCGTGATCCCTGGTCCGGAAGCGAAGCGGTCAGGAGACGTGGAGATGTCGAACACGTCTGCGTATTTGGTAACGGCCCAGAAGGGCTCGAATCCTGGGGGCTCGCAACGGTGCACCGGTGACTCATGCCGCAAACGCTTGAACAGCTCGTGTGGTGGACCGCCTTCTGCGTAGCCGCCTGGTGAGATCAACGCTCGGCCATCGGTAATCGAGACTTGTGGGTTCGACATTGGTCACCCCTCCTCGGTTCAGAAACTTGAGCAGTCGCTCGAATTTGAGTATAGGCTCAGAGAGCGATGGGACGTCAAGGCACAGCGACAATCGTCGAGACGCAGGCAACCCCCCCGCGCCTGTCCAAGTCTGAACGCACCAAACAGTCGGTGCTGGGCGCTGCGGAGGAGCTCTTCTCCGAGCGCGGCTTCGACGCCACCACCCTTGATGCGATCGGCGATCGGGTGGGCATGCAAGGCACCGCGATCCTGTACCACTACGCCACGAAGCGAGAGTTGTACGAACGGGTTCTCGACCGCATCTTCGCTCCGCTGCTCGAGGACATCCATCGGCACCTTGCAGCCGATGCTCCTCTAGGCGAACGGCTCGGAGCGATCACCTCCACAATGGTGCAGTTCGCAGCGGCCCGTCCCAGTGCGGCCCGGCTGTTCGTGCGTGAGGCCATCGCCGGCAGCGCTGAGGCGGGCGACATCATCGGTACTGCGACGCGTCACCAATCGATCAGGTTCTTCGATGCGCTCGCCAAGCAGGACGGCGCCGACTTCGACCCGCTCGTCGTGTGGAACATCGTCGTCGGAGCCATCTGTTTCCACTTCGCCGCTGGCCCGACGCTGGGTGGTCGGTCCGATGGCCCCGCCGATCCTGCTCGTGTCGCTGACTTCGAAGTGATGATGGTCGACATCACCTACGTGCTGTGCGGGCTCGATCGAGAGTCGGACAATGGCTGACATCGCCATCGTTGCGCCGAGGTTCGCTTCGGCGTGCACACGTCACAATTCTGCGTGGTGCTCACGCGCTCACGTGTGATCGGCCATCGGGGGATGGACTCGTAACCAGCAACGGAGGGGGAATCATGGTTCCAATCACCAGCGGTTTGCGCAGGCCACGGTTGAGGGCGAGCTTCGCCGTCGTCGCGGCGTTGTCTCTTGTGGCTGCGGCGTGTAGCAGCGACGACGATTCGTCGTCCGACACCTCGCCGCCAGACACCACACCAACTGCGACCGTCGCTCTCGAACCTGTCGACACCGAGCCGGCAGCGACAGTGCCGGTCGACACGACACCCGGCGACACTGTGTCGCCATTACCCGATGATCCCGGTGAGGCATTCCCAAACCTCGATCCGCCGACCGGTGAACCGTTCGTCATCGGTCTTGTGAACACCGAGGGCACGCCAGGGCTCGACTTCCCCGAAATCCGCGGGGCGATCTCGGGTGCAATGGACTATCTCAACGATCACGGCGGCTACGGCGGGCGGCCGATCGTGTTGGAGAGCTGCTCGGCACAGGGCTCGCCGGAGACGTCGCAGGCGTGTGCGCAGGAACTGGCCGGCAAGAATGTCGAACTCGTGATGCTCGGAGTCGACGTGTTCGCTGCCTTCGCCACCTACGATGCCGCTGGTATCCCCGTTGTTGGCATGTTGCCGCTGCTGCCCGGGGACTTCAGCGCGAATGCGCTCTTCGTCGGTGGTGGCAACGTGTTCGCTGGTGCCGCAACCGCAGCTGTCGCAAAGGACCATTTCAACGCGAAGAGCGTCGGGATTGTCAGCAGCGATACTCCGGGCGCGCTCGCAACGGTGGGAGCGCTCTCTGCGGCCCTCGACGTCGCCGGTGTTGCGTACACCACGATCAGCGGTGGCGCCAACGAGACGGACGCCGGCTACCAGGGTCTGATGCGTGGGGTGGCCGCCGCCAACCCTGACCTGATTGTGTCGATCTTCGACGAGGGTGGCTGCGTCGGCACCATGCGCGGACGAACGGCACTCGGCATCGACATTCCGGTGCTCACCACATCGATCTGTTCGACCAGTCGGGTGCTCGAACAGGTCGGCGACGACGCTGTCGGATGGTCCTTCATCGGTGTTTCCACGCCGGAGGACACACCCAAGGCCGACATCCAACGTGAGATCATGGGCAACGTGCTCGGGATCGAACCGTCGGAGGTCGACACGACGTCGCTCGGCTTCGGCGGCGCCGGCCTTTCCATGGCGATGTCGCTCGCCGAGTACTCCAACCGGATGGCGGCCGATGGCCTGGAGGTCACGGGGGAGTCGTTGTACGCCTACATCCAGGAGTCGCAGGGGCTCACGCTGTGGCCGGGCGACCTCGATCTTGACTGCGGTTTGTCGGAGGTCTACCCGTCGATCTGTTCGTTCGCGTTCCCGTTCGCGGAGTACAAGGCAGGCGGCTCGGTCGAGACGATTCCTGGCCTCGAGGAGGTGTCGGGCCTGACCTACCTACCATGATCTGACCGCCTTGCCAGGTGGTAGATCCTGCGGACCAGCCCGCACGGAAGGTTCCAGTGTGCCTGCTTGAGACTCGTGGTTGACGCGACGGTTTCGTAACGTCGGCACCCCTGATCGGGGGACGGTTGCGCTGGCGGACTGTGGCGTCAGTCGGTAATGATGTGCGTTGACATTCCGCTCGGCATGTCGTGATCACGTTTCGGCGCGGTACGCCGTTGGGAGCGAGTCGTGACAATCAGTGAGTCCGGTCCGTTGCGTGTCGCAACGCGGCGTCCGGAACCGGTACAACCAATTGGTCCGGTCGGTCCGTTGGTCCTCGACACGACCGAGCTCCGATGGTTCCTGCCCGGGCCGCTCCCTGCCGATGTCGGCGGTTGGTTCACCGGCTCGACGGGCTTCGTCGAGGAGCGGTGCGACGCCTACTTGGTCGACGATCGTGGCGACATCAGCGTGAAGCGCCGTTTCAAAGAGACGTTGGAACTCAAGGTCAGGCAATCGCTCGATGGGCGAATCGAGTTCGGCGAGGGCCTCGCGGGTTCGCTCGAGACGTGGACAAAGTGGAGCCCTGCCGAGGGTCTCATCGAGGACGGTGTCGATGGGCAGTGGGTGGACGTTCGCAAGTCGATCGTCAAACGGCGGTTCTTGATGGACGGCATCGAGATCGCTTTCTCGCCGGTCTCGGAAACCACCCGTGCGGGATGCGACGTCGAGATCGCCGGGATCACGGTCGGCGCTGTCGATTCGTGGACGTTCGCATTCGCTGCGTTCGGCCCGCCAGCGATGCGACGGGAGGCTCTGCTCGCGTCATGGCAAGCACTGGTGGCCGCCACATCGTGCCCGGAACCGTTCAGGCCTCGCACCGTTCGAGCCATGGGCTACCCGGAATGGCTCGCGTCCGCATTTGACGTCGAAAGGGATACCGCTCAGGAATCCCGAGAACGTCTCCACACCGGAGACGAAGCGTCCCGTCTCAAGTCGCGAACGATCAGCATCTGACCGTCAACGACTGCACCGATGAGTCCGACGCAATCCCGCTCGGTCCGCTCGGTGTATGCCTCGGCGAACCGCGAGCAACGATTCACCGCACGACACAATTGCGACGAGCAGCTTGGGAAGCACTGCCAAGCATCTGCTGTCAATGTCTGATCCGGCCGCGCGTGGCAGCCGGCCAACTTGAGAATCAGTTAGGCACTCCAACGCAAAAATGAGAGGTGGCTGGGAAAGCTCGCCGATCAGAAGGACGCTAGCGGCCGTTTGACCCTCGATTTCACGCCCTCGCC